>NZ_CAJXMA010000003.1:0-96680 GCF_913056445.1 uncultured Halovibrio sp. | reverse complement strand
AGCGCTGCGATCGCCGGAACGAAGTCGAATGCACCTGCCATCTTACCACCTCATCGTCGCCGCTTTCGTGACGTCGATATCATCGAAGTTGCGGTACAACACCAGGATGATGCCGATACCGACCGCGACCTCCGCGGCCGCCAGCGCCATCACGAACAGCGCGAACACCTGCCCCGTGAGGTTCCCGTGCTGGAACGAGAACGCCACGAGGTTGATGTTCGCCGCGTTGAGCATCAGCTCGACGGACATCAGGAACAACAGCGCGTTGCTCCGCGTCAGGATGCCGTAGACGCCGATGCAAAACACCGCCGCCGACAGCAGGAGGTAGTACTGGGTCTCGATAGCCATCAGGCCTCACCTCCCTCCGTCGCCGCGTCGGAAGCGGTCCCGTCCGCGTCGGCGGCCTCGGGGTCCGCGTCGGTTGCCTCGGGGTCCGCGTCGGTTGCCTCGGAGTCCGCGTCGGCTGCCCCGGACTCGGTCCCGGACACACCGCCGCGGAGTCGGCGGCCGCCGTCGGTCAGCGCCGTGACGACGCTGCCGTCCTCCTCGCGGCGCGCGAGCAGGAGCGAGGCGTCGAGCGCGGCGTCGAGGACGACCGCGATGACGATGAACACGACCAGGAAACTCTCCGCCGGAATGGCGGCCTGGTCGAGCATCCCGAACATCGCATAGCCGATGCTCGCGGTGATCGACCCCGCAGGGAAGCCGTCGGGCTTGGGGAAACTGGCCGTCATGAAGACGTAGGCCATGACGGCGAACAGCGCGAGCGCCGCGACCCCGTTGGCGAAGGTGACGTTCGTCGCCAGACGCGGGCGCTTGGTCATGCTGTCACCTCGCCGTCTCCCTCGGCCTCGACGTCGGCGTCGGGGTCGGTCGAATTATCTCTCTCGGTGAGCATGATGGCGAACGTGATCAGGATCAAGACCCCGCCAACGTACACCAGGATCTGCATCGCGGCGAGGAACTCGGCGCGCAACATGACGTAGTACACTGCTACACTGAGCAGTGAGACGCCGAGAAACAGCGCCGAATGCCAGACGTCGCGAACCATCACGACGCCCAGGCTGCTCCCCACGGTGACGAGGGCGAACAGCGCAAACGCGATTGACTCGAGCAATGCCATCGTTATTTCCCAACTCCTACCGGACGCCCTTTGAAGATTTCTGTATCGTCCCGCGCGTGGCCGCTCTCGCGTGGAAATTCGTTGAACGTTCCCACGACCTTCGGTGGCCGTCACCACACCCGCCCGGTCGAGAGACGACCGACCACACCAAACCACGCATCCGATCCCGCCAAACCGCGAACCCGATCCCGCCAAACCGCACGACCGAGGCGAACGTGTTCGACTCCGGCCGGTCAGCAAAACGACTGGTGGTCCCGTTCAGTAGTCGCCCAGCACGCCCGTCAGTAGTCGCCCAGCACGCCCGTCAGTAGTCGCCCAGCACGCCCAGTCGTCGCGCGCGCTTCGTCGCGCGGGCGAACACCAGGTACCCCACGCCCAGGTACAGGACCGCCGTCCCGGCCAGAAGGGCGACCGCGCCGGGGTCGAACTCCCAGAGCCGGACGCCGTCTTTCATCGCGCGCTGGAGCATCGCGCTCCCCTGGGCCAGCGGGAGGACGCGCAGCCACGGCAGGTCGAACGCTGGCGCCGAGATCAGCCCGATGAAGCCGAACTGCAGGAAGTTGGTGACGTTCCCGATCCGCTTGTAGAGGACGCTCAGCCCGCCCATCGCCAGGCCGAGCCCGAGCGCGCCCGCGATGGTGAGAATCCCCACCACGACGACAGTCACGACCGGGAGTTCGAGCGCGGTCCCCGTCATCAGGATCATCACCGCGAGCACGACCGCCGAAGTGAGAAAGGTTCGGAAGACGATGGCCGCCGACTTCGCGAGAACCACGGGCCCGAACCCGAACGGCGTCATGTAGTGGCGTTCGAGCGTCCCCCAGCTAGCCTCGGACTGGACGTCGTTTGCGATCCCCGAATACGCGCCCAGCGAGAGCGTCCACAGGAAGTAGCCGACGATCAGCCCCTCGATGGTGTCGGTGATCGCCTGCCCGGCGACCATCTGCCCGCCGTAGAACATCAGGCCGATGCCCATGCCTGCAGCAAACAGCATGGCGAACCAGCCCATATAGGAAAAGTCCGGCCGCGCTTTGGCGCCGCCCAGTCGTACCTTGGCCAGTGGCGTGAAGATCAGCACGACGCTGAGGACAAGGAAGATGTTGCCGGACAGAAGGAAAACCCAGGTCAGATTCTGGGTCAGATAGTTGAAGATCGCGTTGTAGATCGGCGCCACCTGGTTCTGTAGTGCCAGTGTGATGAACACGAAGAACACGATGATGGCGGATGAGATGCCGAATACCTTGCCGTGAAGGTCAAGGTTGAGGGTCACTTTGCCGGAGAAGTTGTCCTGACCGATCTTGTAATCCGTATCGATCAGGTTCGCCGGGCCCTCCGGCGCGGGAACGCCGTCGACGCCCTCGCTGCTGTCACCGGATTGGTTTGGATCCTGCGTCATGATAGCGCACTCCGTTTATGATTTGACGTTATTGAGATCCCGTATGATGTAGTCAGGGCCGGACCAGGAAAATGGACGCATCCGTCTCCTTGGCCACCTTGCCGCCATTGGCCGGCATGATAGCGTCGAGCTTGCGGGGCAGGTGGGTCGCCATGACCACCAGATCAGCTCCCACATCCTTTACTGCTTTAAGCAGCTTGTCATCCAACTCGACAGCCGGATCGGACGATACGATTACCCGCGCCGAAACGGGCCGACCGTGCTGCTGGGCCTGTTCGTTGGCGAAGGCTTCAAGCTTCTGTTCATATTCCTCAGGATTGTGGGCCACTGACCCGGGTGAGGAATGGGTAACGCTCACGTAACAGATTTCCGTCTCGTAGTGTTGCCCGAGATCACCCGCCACCGTGAGCGCACCCTTGAGTGCGTCCACATGGGCCAGGTCCACAGGCACCATGATTTTCCTATACATTGCCTTGCTCCTTCCGTGCTCGTGACATGGAATTAATGCTGCGCGGCCGAGGCTACTAGGTAACAGTACGTAATGCCACCCGTTCCCCGGATACTGCCCTACTATAGTCGAATTAATGACGTTTGGTTCACTGGCGATGCGGGAATATCGCAAACGCGCTGGATATGGTGAACCACGGATGCCACTCCCGAGCACCCCTGTTATAGTCGAAAAACATCATCAAGACGGGTATCAAGGGGGCACTGCATGATTGAATCACCACTGCTCGAGCGCGCGGAAGGCTACATTGGTGGCCAGTGGATCGGAAAGGGCAGCGGCGGCACGCTGAGCGTCACCAACCCCGCCACAGGCGAGACACTGGCCGAAGTGCCGGCTCTCGGCGCTGCTGAAACCGAGGAGGCCATTGCCGCAGCTTCCCGGGCCCTGAACCTGCAGGAGCCCGTATCCCTGGACGAGCGCCGCCGCTGGCTCGAGGGCGTGCGCGATGCATTGAAGGAAGAACGGGAGGAAATCGGCCGCATTCTCTGCCTTGAGCACGGCAAGCCGCTGAAGGAGGCAGTGGGTGAGGTGGACTATGCCGCCGGTTTCTTCAATTACTGCGCCAACTACATTGATCAGCTGGCGCCGCACACCATTCCGGAGACCCCCAAGGACTGCACCTGGACGGTCCACTACCGCCCGATAGGGGTGGCGGGGCTCATCACTCCCTGGAACTTCCCCATCGGGATGATCGCCAAGAAGCTTTCGGCGGCGCTGGCCGGTGGTGCCCCGAGTGTGATCAAGCCCGCCGAGGACACGCCGTTGACCATGATCGCCGCCTTCCGGGCCATACACGACCGGAAAGTGCTGCCCAAGGGCATGATCAACCTGGTCATGGGCCCGCCCAAGCCCATCGGCGATACGCTGTGCCAGAACCCGGACGTAACCATGATCAGCTTCACCGGTTCCACCGGCGTGGGCCAGCACCTGATGCGTGAGTGTGCCGGCCGGGTGAAGAAGCTGGCGCTGGAGCTGGGTGGTAATGCCCCCTTTATCGTTTTTGATGACGCCGACGTTGATGACGCCATCACCCAGCTTATCGGTAACAAGTTCCGCGGCGGCGGCCAGACCTGTGTCTGCGCCAACCGTATCTTCGTGCAGTCCGGCATAGCGGATACCTTCGCGGAGCGGCTGGCTGAAAAAGTGGCGGCCCTGAAAGTGGGCGATGGCATGCAGGAAGGCACCGACATCGGCCCGCTCATCAACCAGGCCGGCTTCGACAAGGTGCGCCGCCATGTGAAGGATGCTCTGGACAAAGGCGGCACGCTGAAAGCCGGTCAGCATCCGGACTCGTTGCCCGAGTCCGGCAGCTTTTTCTATCCGCCCACGCTGGTCACCGGTGTTACCCCGGACATGCAGTGCTGCGACGAGGAGACCTTCGGGCCCTTCGTGCCCATGGCCACCTTTGAGACCGAAGAAGATGTGCTGGCCGCCGCCAATGATACGGATTACGGCCTGGCCTCCTACCTGTTCACCAGGGACGAGGCCCGGGCGCAGCGGATGATCCCGGCCATGCGCTTCGGCCATGTGGGCTGGAACACCGGCACCGGCCCCACACCGGAAGCGCCCTTCGGTGGTATGAAACTCTCCGGTGTCGGTCGTGAAGGTGGGCTGGAGGGCCTGTTCGAGTTCGTGGAACCCCAGACCGTGCCCAGGAGCTACTGATCATGGCGGATGAGACGGTTGAGGGTGAGCCCCTGGCGGGGCTGCGGATTGCCCTGCCTGAAACCCGCCAGCTGGATGTGCTGGCGCAGATGGTCGAGCGCCGGGGTGCGGAAACCTGGCGTTGCCCGCTGGTCTCGATCCTGGATACCCCGGATCAGGAGGCCGTGCGGGCCTGGCTCGGGCGCTTTAATGCCGGTGCCATGGATGACCTGATCCTGCTTACGGGCGAGGGTCTTCGCCGTCTTTCCGCCGCGGCCGAGCGCGAGGGCTGCCATGAGGCCTTCGTAACAGCCCTGGCTGGCGTCCGGAAGATCACGCGTGGGCCCAAACCCGTGAACGCCCTGCGTGAGCTGGGCCTGAAGAATGATCTCACGGCGGACGAGGCCACCACCGACGGCGTGATCGCCACACTGCGCGAGCAGGATCTCGATGGTCGCACCGTGGGTGTTCAGCTCTACGGCGAGGAGCCCAATGAAAAGCTGACCGGTTTCCTGCGGCAAGAGGGCGCGGAAGTGGACACCGTGGCGCCCTACGTCTATGCCGACGAGAGCAACCGCGAACAGGTCGAGGTCCTGGCGCAGGGGCTGGTGCGGGGGGAGCTGGATGCCATCGCGTTCACCAGCCAGGCCCAGGTCAAGCGCCTTATGGACGTGGCTAAGGGCATTGGCATGCAGTCCGCAGTGGTCGAGGCACTGAACCGGCTCCTGGTGGTGGCGGTCGGGCCCATCGTGGCCGACAGGCTTGCCCAGTACAGCGTTGGCGTGGACGTCATGCCCGAGGAATCCTGGTTCATGAAGCCGATGGTTCGGGCCCTGATCGAGCGGCTTGCTGCTTGAGGTGAGCAATACCGCGCTTATACAGCAGCCAGGATGTTATGCCGGCGGCGATGTTGCCGAGCATGGCGCCGGTGAAGAGCCCGTTGAGCCCGCCGATCTGGCCGCCGATCCACAGCAGGGGCAGGAACCAGGCGAACAGCCGCAGCACTGAGATGACCAGGGCCCGCATGGGCAGCCCCATGGCGTTGCAGGCTGAGACCATCAGCATGCACACACCGAGCCCGCTCCAGCTCACCGGCAGCCGCAGCAGGAAATCCGCCAGGTGCCCCTGCACCTCGGGGTCACTGGCCAGCAGCGAGGACAGGAGCCCGGACAGCAGCAGCCAGGCCGCGGCGATTCCGAGCTGGAGCAGGATCACGAAACGCACCGCCAGCCAGACCAGCAGTTCCACCCGATCCGGCCGCCCCGCGCCCACGTAGCGACCGATCATCGGGGGCATGGCCATGGTCAGGGCCAGCACCGCCACCAGGGAGAAGAACTCCAGGCGTGAGCCCAGGCCCCAGGCACCCACGGCGGACTCCCCGAAGGTGGCCACAAAGCCAGTGGCCAGCATGGCCGCAATGGGCGGCATCAGCTGGCTGAGCATGGCCGGGCCGGCAATGGAGCCCAGCTGGGCCAGTGCGGGCCGGATCGGCAATTCCGCCAGGAGGAAGGTGATCCACTGGCGTGCAAAGAGTCGGGAGAAGACCACGAGAGTGCCGGTGCCGAACGCGACCACTGTCGCCCAGGCGGCGCCCGCGATGCCCCAGTCGAAGGTGAAGATGAACAGCGGGTCCAGGGCCACGTTGATCAGGCTGGTGATCACCATCATGGCCCCGGGCAGTTTCGTATCCCCGTGGGAGCGGCACAGGCTGTAGCCGAAATAGAGTACGGCGCCCAGCCATGCGGCGAACAGGAATGGTGGCCAGTAGGCGTCCAGCAGGGGCTGGAGGTCCTCGCTGCCGCCGAGCAGCGCCAGGATCCAGTAACGACCCAGCCAGATCGCTAGCGCCAGCAGCGCAATCAGCGTCGCGCCGGCGACCACCACCAGGCCGCCGAGCCGCTTGGCCCGGACCGGGTCATCCGCGCCCAGTACACGGGATATCACGGCGGTGGTCGCAATGCCGATACCGACCTGAACGCCGATGATGAACATCTGCAGTGGCACCGTGAAGCCGAGGGTTGCCAGCGGCTTGACGCCCAGCTGGCCGATGAAGGCACTGTCCACCAGCTGGTAGCTCATCAGAGCCAGCACGCCGAAAAGCATGGGCCATGTGAGATGGAACAGTTCCCGGCCCGGGCGCGGGTTGTCCACGGAGGTGTTGATCATGGGTAACGTCGCGGCTCCACTGGCAGTGCGGAAGAGGGCATTATGCTAGCGGAGATGGTGGGGGATTCACACACACAAAAGGGAAGGCCCTTTCTGAGTGCCTTCCCTTACGATTGCCTGGCGTACCAGTTACTTGCGACGGAGTACCGCCTTGAGACTGCGCGTTTGAGCGGGGCGGGTCAGTGCTTCAAGCGTCATGTTGTCTTTGTTGGGACGGTTCACATCGGCCCGACGGGATGCCTCAACCGGCGCAGTACCGCGGCGGCGAACATCTGATTGAACGAATTTGGTGCGCATGATTCGCCTCCTCTAAGGTTTCCGGTTGATGTTGGTCATTGGATCCGCCCTCCTGCTGCGGCAAAGTGAACCCCATGCGGAGGGACGGCGTATTGCCTCCCGTCAAGAGACATGACAATCATGCTCTCTTGTTTCCAATAGGAAAATACGGAAAGTTACTTAGCCTGCTCACTAATAATGGTGATCAGCCGCGCCAGTGCGGTGATGACCGGTGGGAGTGAGATTAACGCAACAGGATTTCAGGTTGATGACAAATTAATTTTGCTTAACGGCAAATCCTGATCTACCCTCTTAGCATCCTCACCCAAGTGGGTGCAGAGGCGGGAAAACTCGGAGGCGCACAACAAGAAATGCGTCACTGGGAAGTGAACCAGAAGAAACAGAGAGGATGATGACCATGAAAAAGAAGATTCTGGCCCTTGCGGTTAGTGGTGGTCTGGCAGCTGCACCCATGGGTGCGATGGCAGCACCGGAAGTTTATGGCCTGATTGATATCGGCGTTGAGCACTATACTGACAGTGATGGCGCAAACAACGTTGAAATCTTTAATGGTTTAAATTCTGTTGACGGTAACAGTGACGATCGCGACGTTACCTTATCGAATGGCATGACCTCACGTCTTGGCGTTCGTGGAAGTGAGGATATAGATTTCGCTGACTTGACTGCGTCCTACAACATTGAACTTCAGGTTAACGTGCTGGACGACGGTGGTAATGCTACCAATACCCGCCTTGGTTGGGCCGCTCTTGGTGGTGACTGGGGCAAAATCAAGGTTGGTGCCCAATGGCAGGCACTGTACGAGTTCGGGGGTTGGAACACGCACCGTACTGACGTTCATGGCTATGGCACCTACTACTATGCAACAAGTGTTCTGAATGACTCCACGCGTTATGGTTTCCGTCAGGACAGTGCCATCAGCTGGGAGTATGGGAGTGCTTGGGGCCATTCCGATCCGTTTGCAGCGCAAGTGACTCTGGGAATCGGTGATGGAACTCAAACTGTTGGTGGTGACTATGCAGCAGGTGGTTTGGTAACCGATGAGTCTGCGACCATCCAGAATGAAGAAGGCATTACTTCGATTCAGGCTGCATTCCAGTACAGTTTTGATAAGAGAATCAGTGTTAACGCGGTCTATCACAGGGAGTTCAGTGATTACGACACTGGCGTAGTAGCAAGCGCTGAAGACCGTCAGTCTGATTTCTTCAGTGAGACAATCCCGGGATCTGTAACTTCAGATAACCCAACTGGCGACACTTACGGCGAGAGTGCATTGGAAACCTTGGCTGAAGCGAACCAAGAGCCTGAACTCTGGAACGTCGGTGCCCGTTGGAATGTAACTGATGCGCTTGAACTGGCGGCAAACTATACGTTGGTCGATCTTGATGATGCCGACAACAACAAGCGTGACGCGGTTGCAATTGCGTCGGTCATGGACTTCGGTAACGGTTTGACCGGCCATCTTGGTTTCTCTCAAGCCTCCGATGACCGTGACTCTGAGACCGACATCGATCTGAATACCTACGGCTTTATCAAGCAGGCGCTGTCGGACCGGACCAATGTTCGCCTCGAGCTTGAAAACATCCAGTACGACAATGATGCCAACTCAAGCGCTACAGTCGCACTGGTCGCCCTGCAGCATAACTTCTGATCATCTGACCAGAAGCAACTGCAGCAAAGAACGGCACCCCTCGGGGTGCCGTTCTTCGTTGTGGCTCCGGTGGCCTTGGAACATCGCCCCTTCGTACCCATCTCCTGTGTAAAGCCATCAACAGGAGAGCACCATGCCACAGCATTTCGACGACGCCCCCGGCCTCTGCCATGAACCGGATGCGGAGACGCAGCAGTATCGCCTGAACCACACCATGGTCCGCATCAAGGATCCGGAGAAAAGTCTGGATTTCTATACCCGTGCGCTGGGCATGCGTCTGATCCGGAAGCTGGACTTTGAGGATATGCAGTTCACCCTGTACTTTCTGGGCTATCTGCCCGAAGGGGGAGAGTCCGAGGTGCCATCAGACCCTGCGGCGCGCACGACCTACAACTTCGGGCGTGAAGCGCTGATTGAGCTGACCCACAACTGGGGTGACGAGAAGGATCCGGACAAGCAGTTCCACAACGGCAATGAAGAGCCCAAGGGTTACGGGCACATCGGTGTGGCCGTGCCGGACGTGGAGTCCGCCTGCCAGCGCATGGAGACCCTGGGGGTTCCCTTCCAGAAGCGGCCGAACGACGGCAACATGAAGGGCATCGCGTTCGTCAGGGATCCGGATGGTTACTGGGTGGAGCTCTTCCAGCCGGATTCCCTGGAAAAGATGGGCCGGGCCTGATCAGGCCGCTGGCTGGGCGAACAGCTCATGGATGGGGGCGGGGTGGGCGATCCCGAAACCCTGCCCGTAGTCCACGCCCAGCTCCTGGAGGGCCTCGATGAGGTCTTCACCTTCCACGAACTCGGCAATGGTGCGCAGGCCCATGCTGCGGGCCACCTCGCAGATGGCGCGCACCATGCTCTGGTCGTGCTGGTTGGCCAGCAGATCGCGCACGAACACGCCATCGATCTTAACGAAATCCACATCAAAGCTGCGCAGGTAGTCAAAGGTCGCGAGCCCGGTGCCGAAGTCATCCAGCGAGACGCTGCAGCCCAGTGCCCGCATGGCGCGGACCTGCTGGACGGCGGCGGCACGGTCGCCAATCTGCTCGGTTTCGGTGATCTCAAAGCTGATCCTGCCGGCAGGCACCCCGGAGGCCTTGAGCTCATGGTCGATAAAGGCGATGAGTTCCGGGTTGGAGAGGGAGGTGCCTGCCAGGTTGATGGCACACTTGGTGGTGTTCTCCAGCCATTCCGGGTTGTCGGCCAGGGTCCGCAGGGTGGACCGGATGACCCACTGGTCGATCTCCCCCATGAACCCGAAGGTCTCCGCGACTGGCAGGAACCCACCCGGGCTGATCAGTTCTCCGTTGCGCTCGCGCAGGCGCACCAGTATCTCGTAATGCAGGCCCGTGCCCTGGGGTGAGAACGGCTGGATCCGCTGTGCGAAGAGCTCCAGGCGATCCTCGGTAAGTGCGGATTTGAGCCGTTCGATCTGCTGGGTCGTGGCGTGGCGCTCGTCGATCAGGTCCCGGGTGTTCTCGATAACCCGGATTCTGGGGTTTGCCTGCGCTGCCTGGTGGGCCGCCTGGGTGGCCGCGCTCAGGTAGTGGATGGGGTCTTCCAGGTTGCCGTCCAGGGGAACCGCGCCGACCGTGACGCGGATCTGGGTCTGGTTGCCGCCGGGCTCGAAAATGCTGCCGTCAAAGTCGCTGTAAAGGGACTCCAGCCGGCGCTGCAGCACTGCGGTGGACTCCGCAGGCATCAGCAGCACGAAGGTGGCATCGGCGATGCGGGCCGGCAGGGTACGCGGCCCGGTGGCGCCCATGAGCCGGGCGGCGAGCTGGCGCTCGAGCTCCTGGCTGGCCTCGAATCCCAGCAGTTCTTCGATCCGGTCCGCTTCCAGTACCTGCAGATAGACCAGCCAGTCCGGGGGCTGCCTTTTATGGGTGTGATCGGCCAGGGCGGCGCTGAGATCCTCGGTGAACGCACGGTCGTTGCGCAGGCCGGTAAGAAAGTCGGTCCGGGCCTGCTCCTGGAAACCACGGATCAGGCGGGAGCGCTCGGCGGTGATGGCGGAGAGCACCTGGGACATGACAGCCAGGCCGCCCACCAGCAGCAGCGAGCGGATCAGGTCCCCCAGCGTGATGATCTGCGGCAGCCCGCCCATGCCGTTCAGTGAGAGTGCCATGAACAGCGCCACGAAGGCGGGCACGGTGATCAGGCCGCTGGGTGGCCGGGTCTGGAGAATGAACCAGCACAGCAGGGGGAAGAACGCGAAGCCGATGGCCGTGGAATAGGTGCTCTCATTCAGCCCGTGCATGAGCAGCGCCAGTGCCAGAAGCCCGGCCGTGATGGCGAGCCAGAACCAGGGCATGCGCTGGCGCCAGTCGAGGCGGAGCTGGTCGAGGAAGTGATGCGGGTTGCTGAGAATGGAGTACACCAGAGGGGCGAACAGGATGATGCCGATCGCCTCAAAAGCCATATAGACCAGAACGGTGTCATGGAAGCCGGTATCGGCGGCCACTGGCATGCTCAGCCGGTAACCGGCGGCCCCGAAAATCGAAGTGACCAGCCCGCCGGCAAGGGCGGCCCGGGTATAGAGCGCAATCAGCTCCGAGAACGGACCCTTTTTGCGGCCCTGCTGCCAGAACTGGCGCATGAGGAAGGCGCCGACCGCCGCGCCCAGGCACTGCCCGATGGTAGCCAGAACGGCAAGGGCGGGCGGCGTGGCGTCCAGCCAGAGAAGCCACACAAGAAAGGCCGGGCCCAGAACGATCAGAGTGCGGTAGCCCAGAGCCGCCGTGGCACCAAGGAATATGCCGGCCGGGGGCCACAGGGCGGACATGGGCTGGTCACCGATGGTGAACAGTCGGGATGCCTCGGCGCTGGCCACAAGAATTACAGCGAGACCGATCCAGCCCAGAACGGCCTGCCAGCGTGTCGTTGCAAGACGGTGGACAGACCCGGGATAGCCTCCACTGAGATTTTGGGGGGTTGGTAACATGCCGGTGTCGGTTAACCTGCGTTGTTGAGTCTTACTTCAGGGAGCCCCGGCAGCGGGAAAAGGATCCGGTTGAGTGTTTTTACCGCATCCAGGTAATCGGCGAACTCGTCCAGCTGTCCTCCCGCCTCATGGCGCAGGGCATAGGTTTCGAGTTCGGGCTGGCCGTGACCGTTCGTCTCGGTGATACGAACGACAGTATACCCTTGGATGCATTCAAGTGTTTCCTCACTGACCGGCATATCGACCTCGTTCTGATCGCCAGAATCCTGTTTGATACTATTCTGGTGCCTCGCACATCCGGCTCCTACGGTAACTTCGTTACCAGAATGTGTCCGTCTGTCACCGGCGCCCTACAACGAAGGTCGAATACCCGCAACCCGATGTTCCCGGTAATGTTCGGCCTGTCGCCGGGAAATTACAGGTGAACATCTGTTATCATTCTGCGCCGTGTCGCCCAAAAGGCTGAGGTAGTTTGTTCATGACGACCACCACGGATGTCGTCCTCGTAGGCGGGGGCGTAATGAGTGCCACTCTCGGGGTGATCCTCCGGGAGCTTGATCCTTCCCTTAACATCACCCTGGTCGAGCGCCTCGACCATGTTGCCCACGAAAGTACTGACGGCTGGAACAATGCGGGAACCGGCCATGCTGGTTACTGCGAGCTGAATTACACGCCCGAGGACGATCAGGGCAATATCAGCATCGACCGTGCCCTGGATATCAATTCGGCATTTGAGGTTTCGCTCCAGCTCTGGTCCTACCTGGTGAGCAAGGGCGAACTGAAGCCCGAGGAGTTCATCCACACCACGCCCCACTGCAGCTTTGTCTGGGGTGAGGACCACGTGAACTTCCTGCGCAAGCGCCATGGGCTGATGAGCGCGCACCACCTGTTCAAGGAGATGGAATTCTCCGAGGACCCGCGTGTGCTCGAGGAGTGGATGCCGCTGATCACCGATGGCCGTGACCCCATGGAGCCGGTTGCGGCTACCCGGGTTGGACATGGCGCGGACGTGGATTTCGGGTCACTGACCCGGGCGCTGGTGCGCTATCTTGAAAGCAAGCCCAACTTTGAGCTGCTTCTGAACAACTCGGTCACGACCATGGACCAGGCGGATGATGGCAGCTGGAAGGTCTCCTGCCGGGATCGCCATACCGGCGCCAACCGGCACCTGGAGGCGGACTTCGTGTTCATCGGTGCCGGCGGCGGTGCCCTGCCGCTGCTTCAGAAATCCGGCATCGAGGAAAGCAAGGGCTACGGCGGCTTCCCGGTCAGCGGCCAGTGGCTGGTATGCCGCAAGTCGGACGTGGTCGAGCGCCATGACGCCAAGGTCTACGGCAAGGCGCCGGTAGGCGCGCCGCCCATGTCCGTACCGCACCTGGATACCCGCATCATCAACGGTGAGCCGGCCCTGCTGTTCGGGCCCTTTGCCGGTTTCACCACCAAGTTCCAGAAGGAGGGCTCCTTCTTCGACCTGTTCTCCTCTCTGCGCGGCAGCAACTTCTCCTCCATGATGGGCGCGGGTATGAGCAACATGGACCTGACCCGCTACCTGATTGGTGAGGTGTTCCAGTCCGCTGAAGAGCGGATCGAATCGCTGCGCAACTTCTATCCCCGTGCGAAATTCGATGACTGGACACTGCAGCACGCCGGCAAGCGCGTTCAGGTGATCAAGAAAGACGCCAATGGACGGGGTGTACTGCAGTTCGGCACGGAAGTGGTGGCCGCCAGCGACGGCAGTCTGGCCGCTCTGCTGGGGGCATCGCCGGGGGCATCCACTGCCGCCAAGGCGATGATCGATGTGCTGGAGCGCTGCTTCCCGGGGCAGATGGCCGAGGATGGCGAGTGGACCCGCCGGCTGCAGGAAATGATTCCTTCCCATGGCCGTTCGCTCAAGGAGGACGCCGATCTGCTCAATGAGGTCCGCCCCTATACCCTGAGTACCCTCAAGCTGAACGAGTGAGCCGCCGGTGGCCACGCTGGCGGCCCTGACCGGCCCTGAAGTCAGTGGTACCCCGGTATACTTGTGTATACTGGGGGTACCATGACCACTGAATCCTCCATCAGGACGCCCATGCCATGCTGGCAGGACCACGCCTCCGCCATTGCCAGCGGGTTTCTCGGGGACTGGCTCCAGGCCCGGGAGAGCCCGCTCGCCATGCCCATGCAGGTGCGCCATCAGGGGCGCGCCATCAATACTGGCGCCCCCGATGTGCCGGATGCTTCCGGTACCCTCGTTTTCCTGATCCATGGCCTGACCGAACTGGAATCCGTCTGGTCCTACCGGGATGACCCGGACAATGGCTACGGACCGGAACTGGCCCGGGCTCTGGGGGGCACCTCGCTGGCCCTGCGCTATAACACCGGCCTGCCCGTTTACCGCAACGGCGAGCTGATGGCGGAGGCGCTCGAAACCCTTCTCGAGAACTGGCCTGTGCCGGTGACGAACCTGATCCTGATCGGTCACAGCATGGGCGGGCTTCTGATCCGGGCTGCCTGCCATCACGGGCGTCAGAGTGGGCACCAGTGGTGTCGCAGTGTCGGCAGCTGCGTCTACATCGGTTCACCCCATGACGGCTCCTGGCTGGCCCGGGGAGCGCACCGGGTCGCGGACCATCTGGCAGCGATGCCGAAGGATTACCTGCGGGTGGCCGGAGCGTTCATCGACCTCCGCAGTGAGGGCATACGCAACCTGTCCCGCGGCGAGGTGACACGGCCTGACGCGGAAGAGCCGCCACTGCTGCCCGGTGCGGATCATTACGTGATTTCGGGACTGCTTACGCGCAACCGGGCGCACCCCGTGAATACACTGTTCGGTGACGCCCTGGTCCAGGAACCCAGTGCGCGAGGCGATGAACGCTCCGGCTGGGTACTCAGGGACATTGCGAATTTCCCCGGGACCCACCACATCCGGCTCGCCCATGAGCCGAAAGTGGCCCGGCAACTGAAGGAGTGGCTGACATGACCACTGAAACCACAGGCAGCAACAGGCGCTGGTGGTTTGGCGTTGCGGACCTGGCAGGCGTGAGTCTGGAAGAGGCGGCGCTGGGCCTGGAACGCATCCACCTGTCCATTGCGGACGAGACGTTCAATGTGCTGGAAGCGATTCCGGTGACGCGGCCGGTGAGTGAGCCGGTACGGCTCATGCACCACGGTATCAGCCGGCTGTCCTACCGCAGCGTCGCCCTGCTCGGGCGTGGCCTCAATGCCGCCGCTGGTTTCGGCCTTCAGTCCCGCCCCTGACGCACCAGGGTTTCCAGGTCCTCACTGATCTGGCTGATGGACTGATCCGAGCGGATCAGCAGGCGTGCCTGGCCCTGGCCGTCGAAGACGTAGACGGCGTTGCTGTGTGAGACGTCGTAGTCGCCGTTCTCATCGGGCTTGCCGTAGCCGAAAGTGGTGCGGTAACGCTTCGCCAGTGTCCGCAGCGTCTCCTCGTCCGAGGTCAGGCCCACGATGTTGTCCCCGAAGAAGTCCACGTACTCCCCGACGCGTTCCGGCGTATCGCGTTCTGGATCCACGCTCACGAACAGCAGCGTCACCTCATCCCGCATGTCCTGCGGCATCTGTTTCACGGCGTTCTGAAGCCGGGCCATGGTCGCTGGGCAGATGTCCGGGCAGTTGGTGAAGCCGAAGAACAGCAGCCGTACCTGGCCGGCCCTGTCCTCGGCCGTGAATGGCTCGCCGTCGGGTGCCGTGAGCGTGAACTCAAGGTCCGGCATCAACCCCCGTATGTTCTTGGCATGCCACTCCACGCCGCTGCCACCGCAGCCGGCGAGGGCCAGCATCAGTGCCATCACGCTCAGGGCTCGGATGATTCCCGTCATGCGTGTACCTCCCCGGCTTCATCAGCCTGCTGTGTCTTTGCGCTGTTGCGGTCATCGCGCATCATACGCCCGACCACGATCAGGATGGCGATACCGCTCATCATCGCCGGCGGAATCCAGGTCAGGATCCCGCCCAGCATCTGGTCGGTCTCCGGCGCCAGGGGCCAGGCCCGGCCGCAGACCTCGTAGACGTCATACACCATGCTGTCCGAGAACAGGATCCAGGCCCCGAGCGCGCTCTGGGGTGGAATGATCAGCACCAGCAGGATGATGCGCTTGCCATAGCCCAGGACCCGCTCCGTGTGCGGCGAGCGCGGGTCCAGGATCAGCCACCAGAACAGCAGTCCGTCCAGCAGCATGGACCAGTTCATCAACCAGTAAAGCGGGCGGCTGAGCATGGCATCAAAATGCAGCTCAGGGGTGAGCCAGAGGTAGATCAGCCCCACGAACAGGGTCGCGGCGATCAGTGGCTGCTGCAGCACCCGGTAGGCCATCTTCACCGGCCACAGGACGGGACCAAGCCAGCCGGGAATCTGGCGTGCCCAGAAGCGCATGATGGGCAGCGGGTTGGAAAGCACCAACAGCAGCGGCCCCAGGTGGTGGAGGACCAGGTGCTGGCCGCGGTGGATGAAGAACATGTATTGGGAGTAGTAGTCGAACCGCGTGTGCATCACCGTGTAGCACAGCAGCAGCCCCAGCAGGAAGGTGAAGACCCGGAGCGCGCCGGGGCGTTCCTCCGCCGGCAGCGCATAGAGACCCTGCAGATACATCGTCAGCACCACCACGAACGCGATCAGCGTCAGCGGTGAGAAGTCATAGGGTAGGAGGTAGTGATACCAGCTCATGGGCAACCGGGTGATGGTGTGTTGCGGCCCGTAATAATACCGGAAGGTGTGTGGATTTTCACCGTTACGTGCGGATTGACGGGCCACTCTGGCTGCAGTGCCGGCTCCCCGGCTACACTGGCGGCCATTGATGATGAATTGAGGATAGCTGTCCATGACCGAGACTGATGCGCCCTTCGACAAGACCTGGCCGATGATTGTCTACGCCCTGTACCTGGCCAGCCTGCTAGCCGGGGTTACCGGAATCATTGGTGTGATCATTGCCTATGTGAACGGAACCGTGGAAGACGAACGCCTGCGGACCCATTACCGGTTCCAGATCCGCACCTTCTGGATCGGGCTGCTGTACATGGTGGTCTCAACCATCACCATGCCCATTGGCATCGGATGGTTGATCCTGATCTGGGCCGTGGTCTGGTTCCTGATCCGGTGCGTGAAGGGCATGGTGGCGCTGAACGAGGGGCGGGCCCACCCGGACCCGACCACCTGGCTCTTCGGCTGACCGGCTCAGTGTGAGAGGGCGCGGAAGTACAGGTGCGCGCTCTGCTTGCTGAACTGGAGGGTGCGGCCGGAATGGAACCGCACCTCGAAGGCCGTATCCGTCTCACGCACCACGCCGCCGGCGCCGTAAAGCACGTGTTCCACCTCCCGAGCCTGCCAGATGGGCTGTGCCTGTGCCTCGCCCGCGTCCGTTTCCGGTGAGGGCGCGTCCAGAGTCACGCCGTGCAGATCCGCGTAGCGTTGAGCGATACGGGTGGCCGGCTCCGTCACGGTTATCGACTCACTGCCTCCGTCCGTAATGCCCTCGCCCAGCTCCCGGCTCAGCCCGAAAGTGCATTCCGCCACGAAGCGGCTGGGCAGGCGTTCCGGGTCCGAGCCGTCCGTGGTAAGCAGGTGCAGGTGTTCCCTGGTGCGGGTGATGCCCACGTAGAGCAGGCGGCGTTCGCTCTCGAGCAGGGCATCCAGGTCCGCACTGCCACGCGCCGTGTACGGGAAGGTCTTCTCCTGAAGGCCGGGGATCACTACCACCTGCCATTCCAGCCCCTTGGTGCGGTGGATGGTGGCCAGGTGCACTCCCTGCTGCTGGTTGGAGCCGGCCCGGGCCTTGAGGTCCCGCAGGTGGCGCAGGGCTGTCTGGGCGTCCAGGCCCAGGGTGGCCAGGTAGCGCTGGAATCCGGCGACGGTGCCTATGCGCTCGTCCGCCTGCTCGTGCGTCAGTGCCAGGCTGCGGATGCCCTCGAACAGCTCGGTGGCCGTGGCGTAGTCCTCCAGGATCTGATGGGCTGGCCGGCGACTGCCTTCCAGTGCCGCCAGTGCCTCACCCAGCTTGCGGACCTTGCGCGCGGGCAGCGGTTTCCAGTCGCTGGTGTCCAGCTGCTGCAGCACCTGACCCCAGTCCCGGGTGAACGCGGCCAGCTGGTCGGCGATGGCGTTGAGTTCCTGTTCCTTCAGGCCGCAGTGCGGGAAGCGCAGCACCTGCTGGAAGCACTGCCGCCGTTCCGCCCGGGCCGCATCCCCGGGCTCGCGGTGTTCGCCGGCCGCCAGCGCCAGCAGCTCCATCAGTGCTGCCACCTCGCGGGTGAAGAGCGCGCCCTTATGGGCATCGATGCGATAGGGAACGCCCCGGGCCAGCAGCCGCAGCTCAATCGGCACGCTCTGGCTCCAGACCCGTACCAGCACCGCCATGTCCCCCAGCGGCTGGCCGGCCTGCTGACGCTGCTCGGCCAGGCGCACCACGGCGTCCGCATCCTCGCGTACCCGTTCAAGCTCAATGCTCGTATCCGGCGTGCCTGGATGCGAATGGCAGAGCACCTCCTTGCGGTCGCTGTTGTGGGCGATCAGGTGGTTGGCCAGCAGGGCCACGCGGTGGCCGTAACGGAAGCTGTAGGAGAGGCTCAGTTCCACCGGGTCCGGGAACTCCTCGCGAAACCGGGAAAGGATGAACTCCGGCCGCGCCCCCCGGAACTCGTAGATGGTCTGGTCTGGGTCGCCCACCACAGTGACCCGGGCGCGATCCCCGGCGACGACCTTTAACAGCAGGTGCTGGATCTCGTTGGTGTCCTGGTACTCATCCACCAGCACCATGTCCATCTTGTTGGATACCAGCTCCCGCAGCTCGGGGTGTTCGTGCATCGCCACCACCGGCTCATAGAGCATGTCCGCGAAGGTGATGCGCCGGTGGTCCTTTCGCCATTTCTCGAAGGCGTGATACAGATCCAGCAGGTAGCGGTGCTTCGGCTCGAAGCCCAGCGCCTCAAAGACCGTCTCCGCGCTGTCGAGGGTGGTCTTCGCCCGGTCAATGAAGCCCGTGGCCGTTTCCACGAATTCCTTCTTGTTGCGCCGGATCTCATCCTGAAGATCCTCGGGGGCGAAGCGCAGGGTCAGCTGCCAGGCTTGGAAATTGACCTCCTGTTCGCTCAGTACCTCACCCTGCCAGGGCGGTAGATAGCCTTCCTGTACGAAACGCCGGTACAGGCGCAGGCCCATGGCATGATAGGTTCGGATCTCGGGAAGCTGGAGCCGGGTGTCGGCGGTGATGGTCTGGAGCTTGGCCTGGAAATCCGCCCGGGCGCTGCGGTTGAACATCAGGATCAGGATGCGCGCCGGGTCATGGCCCTGCTCCAGCAGGTAACGGATGCGCCAGGCGAGCGTGGTGGTCTTGCCGCTGCCGGCCACGGCGGTGATCACGCAGTGCTGGTTATCGAGGGTGACGACCCTGTTCTGTTCGTCCGTCAGTGACATCATGCGGGGGACCTTCGGGCAGCGGCGTCCATTGTAACGGCAGCAGAGGTAATGAGGGTAATGGTATGAGCGAACCGGAAAGCATTCAGCGCAACGTCCTGGGCGAGCCCCTGAAGGCGTGTGGCTACGATCCCATGACCGGTTTCTACCGGGATGGCTGCTGCCATGTGGGGCCCGAGGACATGGGCGTACATGCGGTCTGCAGCGAAGTCACCGAGGCCTTCCTGGAATTCTCCAGTGCCCAGGGGAATGACCTGGCCTCGCCCATGCCCGCTTTTGGCTTCGAGGGCCTGAAGCCCGGCGACCGCTGGTGCCTGTGCGCCGCGCGCTGGAGAGAGGCCCACGAGGCCGGCTGCGCCCCCAGGCTGGTGCTGCAGGCCACCCATGAGTCCATGCTGGAGTACGTGGACTTCGCCACGCTCAAGGCCTACGCGGTGGATCTCAACTGAGCATGGAACCGGCACTCGGCCAGTGGCTGGAGGCGACCCTGCCCGTGATCCGGGCGCGGCGGCATCGAAGTGTGCTGGTGCTGGCGGGCCCCGCGGACTGGGGGCGGGCGATTGCGAATGAGGTGGCCGCGTATCGGGAAGACGCCGGCCTGTGGGTGGGTGATGCCGACCCGGCTCCGGGGATGTACCAGTGCAGCGGCGCGCAGGCTCGCCAATGGCTGGGCCGGAACCTGTCGCTGATTGTCTGGGACAGCCATTCGGGCACCCATCCGGCGGGGCTGGGCGCGGTCAGCGGGGCCCTGGTGGGCGGCGGCCTGCTGGTCTGGCTGGTGCCGCCTCTCGTGGACTGGTCGGAAGGGCCGGATCCGGACTACGACCGCCTGCGCCAGCATGCGCCCCCCTACCGCTTTCTGGCCCGGATGGCACGGCTTCTGGGGCAGGCGGCGGAGCAACCCCCCAATGCGCTGGTTACCCCGGATTCCGCCTTCCTTGAGCCACCGGCCCCGCCCGCAGCGGCTCGGCAGGCTCCCCAGGGGCCGACAGATGATCAGCAGCGCGCCATTGAGGCTGTTATGGCCATGGGCGGAGCGGCGGAGCCCGCACCCGTGGTCCTGCGTGCGGACCGGGGCCGGGGTAAGTCCGCGGCCCTGGGCATGGCCGCGACACGGCTGGTCAACGAATACGGTACGCGGGTCTGCGTAACCGCTGCTCGCCCCTCCGCGCTGGACAGTTTCTGGCACTTCGTCCCTGAAGAATGCCGGGATGGGGTGATGTTCCGGGCGCCGGATGAACTGCTTCGCCAGGTGCCGGAGGTTGACGTTCTGATGGTGGATGAGGCGGCTACCCTGCCGTTACCGATGCTGGCGGCGATGACGGCGCGCTGGCCGGGCGCGGTTCTGGCGACCACCGTGCACGGGTACGAAGGGACCGGGCGGGGCTTCGACCTTCGGTTCCGTGCCGTGCTGGATCGTAACCATCCGGGCTGGGACAGGGTGATGCTGGATGAGCCCATTCGCTGGGCGCCGGACGATCCGCTGGAAACGCTGATGAACCGGTTGCTGTGCCTGGATGTGGATCTGTCGGAGATCGCCTCTTCGGATGAGCCGGTGGCCTACCGGGTGGTGACACAGGATGAGCTGCTGACCGATGACGGGCTTCTGAAGGCCGTGATGGGTTTGCTGGTCAGCGCCCATTACCAGACCTCCCCGGACGACCTGCGCCAGCTCTTGGATGATCCCGAGACGGTTATTGTTGCGGCCCTGCAGGGCGATGCCCCCGTGGGCGTGGTCTGGGGGCTGCACGAGGGCGGGCTTGCGGCGGAACTGGCGCGCTCGGTCTGGCTGGGCGAGCGCCGGCCTCGCGGGCACCTGGTGGCGCAGTCCCTGGCGTTTCAGGGCGGTGACCCGGAGGCGGCACGCCGGTGCTACCTGCGCGTGACCCGGATTGCTGTGCACCCGGATAGGCGCCGTCAGGGGATCGGGCAGCGATTGCTGG
Organism: uncultured Halovibrio sp.; assembly: GCF_913056445.1. Taxonomy (NCBI): domain Bacteria; kingdom Pseudomonadati; phylum Pseudomonadota; class Gammaproteobacteria; order Oceanospirillales; family Halomonadaceae; genus Halovibrio; species uncultured Halovibrio sp. The sequence goes on along the minus strand of NZ_CAJXMA010000003.1, from coordinate 75,600 downwards.
CGGAGATGGAGAGGATTGCAGTCGCGGGCGGCGTTGACGTTCTGGCCACCAGTTTTGGCGCCACGCCGGCCCTGATGGCGTTCTGGCGGGCCGCCGGGTTCCGCTTTCTGCGGCTGGGCACGAAACGCGATGCGGCCAGCGGGACCCATGCCGCTATGCTGGGCAGGCCGCTCAACCATGAAGGCACGGTACTGTGCCGCTCCCAGGCCGAGCGTTTTGCGGCGCACTGGCCCTGGCTTCTGCCGGCACTGAACGGTCTTGAGCCTGAGGTGCAGGCAGCCGTGGAGGCGATGATGCCGGCGCCCCCGGAACGGGAGCCCGGGGTGCTCAGTGACGACGACTGGCGCGAGATCGAGGCCTTCGTGAAGGGAGCAAGGGAACTGGAGGTAACCCGGCTGCCACTGGCCATACTCGCTGCGCTGGTTCCTTCCGAGGTTGCTGGCTGGAGCGAAGGGGAGCGACAGCTCTGGCAGCGGGCGGTCACCGGGAGAGCGGACTGGGAGGCGCTGCGCCAGGAAGGGCTGGTGGCGGGGCGGCGTCCGGGGTTAAAGCGGCTCCGGTCGCTGGCCCGGTCCCTTGTTGAGGCATGGTCGGAAAGCGGAGTGTGACTGCTTCGGTTTCATCGGGGTGATGATCCGCGAACAATGTGGCGAAATCCATTCCTCGGAGTAACCCATGCGCCCCTGCCCCCTGAATCCACTGCCGGCCCTGCTCCTGCTCAGTTCCCTGGTGCTTGCCGGCTGCGGCAGTTCGCCCGGGCCTGACCGTGCCGAAACCCGCACGGATGCCAGCACAGCCCTGATGGCGGCCGCCTCCGAGGGCGATCGGAAGCGGGTGCAGGCACTGCTGGCTGAGGGTGGCGCACTCAATGCCATGGGCCCGGACGGCACCCCGCTCTATCAGGCAGCGGACGCGGGGCACGAGGAGACGGTGTGGTACCTGCTGCGCCAGGGGGCGGACCCGGACCGGGGACTGGAAGGTGGTGTAACACCCCTGATGGCGGCCGCTGCCGCCGGCCAGCAACGCATCATTGATCTTCTGATCCGCGCCGGGGCGGATGTGAATGCACGCAGCGACGCGGGCGAGACGCCGTTGACCTATGCGGCTCTGAACAGCCAGCTGGGAGCAACCAACCGGCTGCTGCGGGCGGATGCGGACGTGAATACGGTTAATGAGGAAGGTGAGTCATTGCTGATGCGCGCGGTGGCCCGCAATGACCTGTTGCTTGCCGGGGTCATCGTGGATGCCGGGGCGGATGTGAACTACCAGGCGGCGGATGGCCGCACCGCGTTGGATGTGGCGCGGGCGAACGGCAACCGGGACCTGGTGATGATGCTGAAGAACGCCGGAGGCGACTGACCCCGCTACAGGTCCTGCAGCGGGTGCTCGTCTTCCGGCCAGGGGGCGGTGAAGTGGGAACGGACCCAGCCCGTTGGAACACTGGCTACGTCTTTGTGCGTCCAGCGCGGTTCGTGATCCTTGTCGATCAGCCTCGCACGCACTCCCTCCAGGAAATCACGATGGCGGGCGCAGTGCACCGCCACCATCAGCTCCATCATGAAGATGTCGCGCAGGCTCTGCTGCAGGCCCCGATGCAGCTGCTCGAACACAATGTGCGCTGATACCGGGCAGCCGTTGCGCAGGTTGTTCTGGGCGGCCTGGAACCACTCGGATTCCGCCTCGGTGTTGAGAATGGCGTTGACCACGGCCACCACGTCCCGACCGCGGCATATCCGGCTGATGAACTGTTCGTGGCGCTCGAGGTTGGATTCGGAGAGGTCCAGCTGATAGCCCGCGGCAAAACCCTGGAGGGTTTCCAGCAAGTGGCGGTCATTGGTCTCCGGTGAGCGGGTCCAGCTCTGCTCACGGAGACGGTCCATGAGCTGGTCGAAGCCGTCGTTGGGCACGGCATAGTCGGCCAGGCTCACGCGCAGCGCGTCGGCCACATTCAGGGTGGCGCCTGTCAGCCCCATGAACATGCCGATGCTGCCGGGCAGGCGGTTGAGGAAGCGGCTGGCGCCCACGTCCGGGAAGAAACCGATGCTGACCTCGGGCATGCCCATTTTCAGATCGGGGGTGACCAGGCGGTAGCGGGAGGCGTTCATCATGCCCAGGCCGCCGCCCATCACCACGCCCTGGCCCCAGCACACCACGGGCTTGGGGTGAGTGGCGATGGTGTAGTCCATGCGGTATTCCGCAGCGAAGAAGCGTTCGCCGTCATTTCCCGGCCGGCCCTTGGCGTCCTGGATGGCTTCGTGCACCGAGCGAACATCGCCGCCGGCGCAGAAGGCCTTCTCGCCGTTGCCGCAGAGGACGATCACGCGGACGTCGTCGTCCTCGGCCCAGGCGTCGAGCTGTTGCTGGATGGCTTCGATCATCGGCAGCGTGAGGGCGTTGAATTTACGGGCATTGTTGAGGGTGATGAGCCCGAGTGCGCCCTCCTGGCATGCCTGTTTCTCGAAGAGGACGGGGTCCTCGGCCTGGTTCTGCGCTGTGTCGGCGCCCATGGGCGTGCCTCCTGTATACCGCTTTGGCCGTTCAATACGGGCCCTTATCCTACCGGAATTGCGCCGGGGCACCAATCGAGGCGGATGCGTGCGCCGGGGGAGCGGTTATAATGCGGGCTTCGCGAATGGGAGGTGTGCATGCGGAGTATCCTGGCGGTTCTGGCTGCGGTGGCGTTGGCGCTGGTATTTTTCTTTGTGGGTCAGGCGCCGGCCGGTGATCCGGATGCCGGCGAGGCGCTGGCGAGTGGCTGTGCGTCCTGTCATGGCGGTGATGGTATTGCGGCGGTGGATCGCTATCCGTCGCTGGCGGGGCAGAATGGGGAGTATCTGTTCCAGGCGATGAAGGCGTATCAGAACGGGAACCGGCGTGGGGGGCAGGCGACGGTGATGCATGGGCAGGTTTCGGGGCTTTCGGAGCAGGAGTTGCGGGATCTGGCGGCTTACTATGCTGAGATGCCTCGGACGGGTGCGAAAGAAGACTGAGAGGTGGTTGCTGGGGTGGGGGTTTGGGGCCTCTCTCCGGGAACCGCCAACAAGTACGTCCGTGTAGGCTACCGATTGCCCGTCACGCTACGCAGTCCTGCTCCGCGTGCCGGTCCTGGCTTGCCTTCCCTGGCAACCCGTCAGGCCTTTCGGCCTGACCCATGGCAATCGAGTTTCCCTCCTAGAGGCCCCAAACCCCCACCCTTCCAGCTGTATTGCTTTCTCTGACAGCGTTTACCCTGGCTTGTCGATGATCTGGTAGCACGGCTTGTAGGCCTGGCCTGGCAGTTTCATGCGGTTCTGGGCCACGAAAGCGTCCAGCAGGGTTTCCAGGGGTTTGAGGAACTCGGGGTCGCCTTCGATCTCGAAGGGGCCGTGTTCTTCCACCTGTTGGATGCCATCGGCTTTGACATTGCCGGCCACGATGCCGCTGAAGGCGCAGCGCAGGTTGGCGGCGAGGCGGTGGGGTTCCTGGTCGCGGCTGAGGTTGAGCGCGCGCATGCTGTCGTGGGTAGGTTCGAACGGGGTCTGGAAGATGGGGTCAACCGTGAGCACCCAGTTGAAATAGTAGGCGTCGCGGTTTTCGCGGCGGTAATCGCGCACGGTCTGCATGCCCTCTTTCATGGCGCGTGCGGTTTCTTCCGGATCGTCGATGATGATGCGGTAGCGGCTCGCGGCCTGGTCGCCGAGGGTGTTGCGGATGAACTGGTCGATCATCTCGAAGTAGTCGGCATTCTCCTTTGAGCCGCTGAAGATCAGCGGGAAGGGAAGGTCCGCGTTTCGGGGGTCGAGCAGGACGCCGAGGAGGTAGAGGATTTCCTCTGCGGTACCCGCGCCCCCGGGGAAGACGACGATGCCGTGGCCGGCGCGCAGGAAGGCTTCCAGGCGCTTTTCGATGTCCGGCATGATCACGAGTTCGTTCACGATCGGGTTCGGGGCCTCGGCGGCGATGATGCCGGGCTCGGTGATGCCGACGTAGCGGCCACCGTCGATGCGCTGCTTGGCGTGCGCGATGGTGGCGCCCTTCATGGGGCCTTTCATGGCGCCGGGCCCGCAGCCGGTGCAGATATCGAGGCCGCGCAGGCCGAGTTCGTGGCCGCAGTTCTTGGTGTAGTCGTATTCGTCGCGGCTGATGGAGTGGCCGCCCCAGCAGACGACCATGTTGGGTTCGTTTTCCGGCCTGAGGATCTCGGCGTTGCGCAGGACCTGGAAGACGAGGTTGGTGATGTCCTCGGAGTGCTCGGGGTTGTACCAGCCGGCGGTGGCCAGTATCGAGTTGGCATAGACGATGTCACGCAGCACGGAGAACAGGTGCTCGCGGATGCCACGGATCATGGTGCCGTCCACGAAGGCGCTGGGCGGGGCGTTGTGGAGTTCGATCTTGATGCCGCGCGGCTGTTGCAGCAGGGCCAGGCCGAAGTCCTGGTAGGTTTCCATGATGGCCTTGCTGTCATCGCTGATGGTGCCGCTGTTGAGCACGGCGAGGGCGCACTGGCGGAAGAGATGGTAGAGGCCGCCTTCGCCGTCGTCCTTGAGCTGGTTCACCTCCTTGTTCGAGAGGATCTCGAGACTGCCTTCGGGAGAGACGCGCGCGTGAACGCCGTTTCTGGACATAGTATTTGGCCTTCGGTGTCGGTTAAAATCGCGCTTCTGCTGAACAAAGCGCGATCCAAGCCGACTAGTGTTACCCATGGTCCATTACCTCATCAAGATTTCGCCGGAAATGGCGGTCAAATCCGATCCCGTGCGGCGCAAGCAGCTGCGCCAGATGCGGCGTAATGTCCGCCGGATGATGCGCCAGCTCGACGAGCGGATTGATGTGCGCCCGGGCTGGGATCGTATCGACGTGTATGTGCCGGGCGAGGACCCTGAAGCGGAGCAGCGGCGCACGGTGGAACACGGCGAGGAGGCGGGCCTGGCCGAGCGCGTTATCCATTACCTCCAGCGTATGCCCGGTGCCCAGTTCATCCTGCTGGTCGACGACCTGCCCTGGCAGAACTTCGAGGATGCGGCCGAGAAAGTGACCCATGTCTACCGCGAGCGGCTCGCGGGCAAGACCTTTGCCGTGCGCGTGAAGCGCCGGGGGGAGCACAGTTTCAGCTCCCAGCAACTGGAACAGTTCCTGGGCGGGCATCTGCTGAAGAACACGGACGCCGCGGGCGTGAATCTCAAACACCCGGAGATTCCGGTGAATCTGGAGGTGAAACGCGAGAGCATGGTGGTGGTGCGTCGGCGCTACCCGGGCCAGGGAGGCTTCCCGATCGGGACTCAGGAGCCGGTGCTGTCCCTGATCTCCGGCGGGTTCGATTCGGCCGTGTCCTCCTACATGGCCATCCGGCGCGGGCTCCAGACCCACTTCCTGTTCTTCAATCTCGGCGGTACGGCCCACGAGGCGGGTGTGCGGCAGATGGTCCGCCACCTCTGGGCGGACTACCAGTCTTCCCACCGGGTCTACATGATCTCGGTGCCGTTCGAAGGGGTGATCGGCGAGCTGATGACGCGCATCAACCACTCGTACCGTGGTGTCGTGCTCAAGCGGCTGATGATGCGGGCGGCGGAGCGCATTGCGAATGAGATGCACATTTCCGGGCTGGTCACGGGCGAGAGTATTTCCCAGGTTTCCAGCCAGACGCCGCTTAACCTGGGCCTGATTGACCAGAGCACGGACATGCTGGTGATGCGGCCGCTGGTGTTCATGAACAAAGACGAGATCATCGACGTCGCGGACCGGATCGGCGCCTACTGGATGGCGGCGAACATGCCGGAATACTGTGGCGTGATCTCGGACCGGCCGACCACGCGTGCGAAGAAAGGGCGCATTGAGCGCGACGAGTCCTTCTTCGATGATGCGGTGCTGGATGCCGCCGTGGCGAACCGCACCATGACGCCGGTGGACCAGATGCTGGAAAGCGAGGTGGGGATCGACGATGTGCCGCGGGTGAACACGCCCTCACCCGGCGATGTGGTCATCGACATCCGCCATCCCGGTGAGGCGGCGGATGCGCCGCTGACGCTCACCAACAATGAGATCCGCTCCATTCCCTTCTACGAACTGAATCACCGCTTTGCGGAGCTGGATGCCGGCAACCGCTACCTCCTGTACTGTGACGAAGGCAGTATGAGCACGCTGCATGCGGGGCATCTCATCGCGGAGGGGCACGATAACGTCGTGGTTTACGATCCGGCCTCCTGAGGCCTGAAAAGATCCTGTTGCGATACTGGATGTCTGCACAGGTTCCCCTGTTATACTGCGCAGGTTTCACGCATCGGCAAAGGGCCCAGTGGCACTATGGATGTCTCCTCCATCCTCGACCCCCTCAACGACGCCCAGCGCGAAGCCGTCACCGCGCCGGACAGCCACGTGCTGGTTCTGGCCGGTGCCGGCAGCGGCAAGACGCGGGTGTTGGTGCACCGTATTGCCTGGCTGATCCAGGTGGAACAGGTGCCGGCCTCGAGCATCATGGCCGTGACCTTCACCAACAAGGCCGCGCGTGAGATGCGCGGGCGGATCGAGGAAATGCTCCAGATCCCGACCCGGGGCATGTGGGTTGGCACCTTCCACGGCCTGGCCCACCGCCTGCTGCGCGCCCATTGCCAGGACGCCGGCCTGCCCGAGAACTTCCAGGTGCTGGATGCGGACGACCAGCTGCGCCTGGTCAAGCGTGTCATGCGTGAGCTGCAGCTGGATGAGAGCCGCTGGCCGCCCAAGCAGGCCCAATGGTTCATCAACTCCAGCAAGGATGAGGGGCTGCGCCCGGATCACATCGAGGACCACGGCGATGTGTTCACCACCACCCTGATCAACGTCTACCGTGAGTACCAGAAGAACTGCCAGCGCAGCGGCCTGGTGGACTTCGGCGAGCTGCTGCTGCGTTCCCATGAGCTGTGGCTGGAGAAGCCGGAGCTGCGCGCCCACTACCAGAACCGCTTCCGGCACATGCTGGTGGACGAGTTCCAGGACACCAACGCCGTGCAGTACGCCTGGTTGCGGGTGCTCAGTGGGGATCGTGTGCCGCTGACCATCGTGGGTGACGACGACCAGTCCATCTACGGCTGGCGTGGCGCGCGCATCGAGAATATCCAGCAGTTCCAGCAGGATTTCGGCGGCAGCCGGCTGGTGCGCCTGGAGCAGAACTACCGCTCCACCCAGACCATCCTGGAGGCGGCCAACGCCGTGATCGCCAACAACCAGGGGCGGCTTGGCAAAGACCTGTGGACGGACGGCGAGACCGGCGACCCCATCGACGTCTACTCCGCCTTCAACGAACAGGACGAAGCCAACTACATCGCGGACACCATCAGCGACTGGGCTCAACAGGGCAACGCCCGCGCCGAGTGTGCCATCCTCTATCGCTCCAATGCCCAGTCCCGGGTGCTCGAGGAATCGCTGCTGCGCCAGGACATTCCCTACCGCGTCTATGGCGGCCTGCGTTTTTACGATCGCCAGGAGATCCGCAACGCCCTGGCCTACATGCGTCTGGTGAACTACCGCCATGACGACGCCGCCTTCGAGCGCGTGGTGAACATCCCCACCCGGGGTGTGGGCGCCAAGGCGCTGGAGACGGTGCGCGAGGCCGCTGGGCGCGAGGATGTCTCGCTGTGGCAGGCCACCGTGAACCTGCTCCATCACCAGCTTCTCAAGGGCAAGGCCCGCACCGGCCTGCAGACCTTCGTGGACCTGATCGAACAACTCGCGGACAACCACGAGAACCTGCCCCTGCACTCACTGGCCGAACGCGCCGTGCGCGACACCGGCCTGCGTGACTATCACGGCCGTGAAAAGGGTGAGAAGGGCCAGGCCCGGGTGGAGAACCTGGACGAGCTGGTGGGCGCAACCCGCGAGTTCCGCGTGGAGGACGACCAGAGCCCGCTGGGCGAGTTCGTCGCCCGTGCCGCCATGGATGCTGGTGAATCCCAGGCGGAAGAGGATGAGGACAGCGTCCAGCTCATGACCCTGCACTCGGCCAAGGGCCTTGAGTACCCCATGGTCTTTCTAACCGGCATGGAGGAAGGCCTCTTCCCCCACAGCATGTCCGCCGAGGAACCTGGGCGCATGGAGGAGGAGCGCCGCCTCGCCTACGTGGGCATGACCCGCGCCATGCGCAAGCTCACCCTCACCTATGCGGAATCCCGCAAGCTCTACGGCCAGGAACGCTTCAACGCGCCCTCCCGTTTCATCCGCGAGATCCCGGACGAACACATGCGCGAGGTCCGCCTGCGCAACACCGTCACCCGCCCCACCATGTTCAGCGACGCGGGCGGTGCCGCCAGCAGTGGCGCCGACACCGGCTTTCAGCTCGGCCAGCGCGTGGTCCACCCCAAGTTCGGGGAAGGCGTTGTGATGAATGCCGAGGGCGCGGGGGCCCATGCCAGGGTGCAGGTGAACTTCGCGGAAGGCAGCAAGTGGCTGGTGCTGGCCTATGCGCCGCTCGAGCCCGCCTGAACCCGTGTCAGGCGATGCCGGAGCCGCCCCAGCAGGCCCGGGGCATGAGCATCCAGCTGCTTCCTGATGGCTTTAATGGCGTGACAGCAGGCGTCGTATCCTTCCTGGAACAGAGCGCTGCTCTGGCCCGGGTTGGTGCGGTCGTAATCGGCAAGATCCAGCGACAGAACGTAATCCGCCTCCCTCAGCTGGGTCCGGGTATGGCTGTCTATGGCGATGTCGAAGGCCGTAATCAGGGCATCGAAGATACCGCCTGGCTCACGCCGACGCCGGCTGCCATTGAGATCGATCCCCATCACAAAGTCCACGCCCCATTTTCTGAGGGGCGAGATCGGCACATTCTCGACCAGCCCGCCATCCACCAGCAACTGGTCACCCCGCTCAATGGGGCTGTAAATCCCAGGCACGCAGGCACTGGTCATGGCTGCCCCGGCCACATCCCCGCTGTCCAGAACAACTTTGGTTCTTGAGGCAAGATCGGTTGCGATGAACGCCATCGGATAAGGCGCCTCGGAGAAATCCCGGTCGCCGATGTGGCTGCGAACAAAATCCCCCATCGCTGAGTTGTTCATGATGCCGTAGCGGGACCATCCGAAACTGGACACCTGCCACCATTCCAGCTCCGAGCATGCATCCCGGATGGCTTCCGGGGTGTGGCCAAAGGCATAGAGCGAAGCCATGATCGCGCCAATGCTGGTGCCCGTTATGTGCGTCGGGCGGAGACCATGCTCTTCCAGAGCTTTCAGTGCCCCCAAGTGGGCAATGCCAAAAACAGCGCCGCCGCCAAGGGCAAGGCCGAAGGTGGGTTCACGGTTGGTAAAGGGGAATTCAAATCGCGCCATGGGCGTCCTGTGTTGATCCAATGATGGGAGGGACGCGCCCTATTCTCCAAAAATGGAAACCCGGTTGCCAGCGATAGATTGGCACCGTGACCTTACCCGCGCTAGGTTAAACCAACGGTGACTAAAGTCCGCCGTGGCTTCAGCATGTTTCAGAACAACCGGAAGCCGGGCAGGCTTTGTTGCTCGCACGGTATCACCGATCTCGCCCAATGGCTGATTCAGCACATTGCCGTAAAGAAAGACCAGCGCGTTGAGAGCCTGATTCTGTGTAGCCGCCGCAACGTTTCTGTGCACCGCTAGCCAGGTCAGGAAGTCCCGTACCTCATGGGCTCCCATTTCGCTGGGATGACGCATTTGATGGAAACGAATGAAGTAGCGGATCCAGTACCAGTAAGACTTCTCAGTGCGACTGCTGTAGTGGTTGACCCGAATGACTTCGCCGACTTGCTCCCTCAAGCGATTACACGCCTGGCGGACTCCTTGCGCGTAGGTTATTGTTATTAAATGGCCTTCAGGCGCTGGCGATCATGCCTAAAGGTGGAGTTATTGAGCCGGCAACAATATTGAATATCGGTGTCGGAACACTAATCTCTGTTAGCAGCTGTACCCCCCCCTTCAAGATCTTGCCCGGTGAGTAAAAAAGGGATAATTTATACTCATGGAAGGATTCGAGTTCGATGAGGACAAGAGCAAGGCCAATCTTTTGAAGCACGGGATTGACTTCGAGGCCGCTCAGGAGCTTTGGCAAGATCCTGACCTTTTGGAAATTCAGGCTAAAGCAGATGGTGAGTCGCGCTTCCTGATCATCGGCCGGATTGGAGCAAAACACTGGTCTGCTGTGGTCACGTACCGCGACGAGCGAATCCGTCTGATCTCGGTCAGGCGAGCTCGCAAGAGAGAGGTGGAGTTGTATGAACGCTGAAGAGTTCGACGAAAAGTTTGATGCGGGTAAGGAAGATGTCGTCGACGATCTGGATCTTTCGACGGCGCGTCGGGTGAATCAGGAACAGAAACGGATCAACGTTGATTTTCCATCCTGGGTTGTCGAGGCGTTGGATCGCGAAGCCGCGCGAATAGGTGTTACCAGGCAGTCGATTATCAAGGTCTGGCTGGTTGAGCGCCTGGAAGCTGATGCTGCTAACAAGACGCATAACGGTGACGCCGCAAGCGGCGCACGTTAGTTTTGCGTTAGCTGGGATTGCCCCACCTGAATAGTGATACTATAGTATCACTGTTGGTCTGATTCAGAGTGAACCCATGAAAGTTGAGCTTGTTACGAACCTCAAGCGCCAAGCGACAAAGATTCTGGCAGATCTGCACTTGTCTAAAGAGCCGATACTGATCACGGAGCATGGTCAGCCATCTGCATACCTTGTTGATGTGCAGGATTACGAGTTCATGCAGCGCCGACTTGAGCTGCTTGAGGGGCTCTCACGGGGAGAGCGTGCTGTACTTGAGGGAAGAACGTACAGCCAGAGTGAGGCCAGGGAGAAAATGAGTAAATGGCTCAAGTAATCTGGACTGAGCCTGCCCTTCAGGAATTGGACGCACTCGCTGAGTACATTGCTCTGGATAATCCTGCCGCCGCCAGTCATCTGGTTCAGGAAGTTTTTGATAAAACCGAGCGTTTGGAAGGTTTTCCTCAGTCCGGACGGGTTCCTCCGGAGCTCCCCGATTCGGTGTACAGGGAGGTGGTGATTCCACCGTGTCGCATTTTTTACCGTGAGGATGAGCAGCGGGTTCTCGTCCTCTATGTCATGCGAGAGGAGCGCCAGCTTCGGGCGTACATGCTTGGGAACAGCTAACCAGGCGCGTCACTCGAATGCCTTTGTCTCGGCTTCGCTACGCCAAAGCCACCGGTGCGCTCAGCGGTACCTTGGCTCGGTGAATCACACAATTGGCAAAGGCCCACCAGCTTTGGGTCTTGGAAACAGCTGTTCCAGCTCATCAAGCTGGTCCCGGTTCAGGGTGACCTCGGCTGAAGCGTGGTTCTCGGCCTGCCGTTCCGGGGAACTCGTTTTCGGAATGGCGATGACATCGTCCTGTGATTGCAGCCATGCGAGTGCGGCCTGCGCGGGGGTAATGCCGTTACGTTCGGCTAATGCGCGCAGGCCGGGTTGTTCCAGAAGCCGGCCCTGGCCGAGCGGGCAATAGGCCATGGCGGGGAGGCCGTGTTGGCGCATCCACGGCAGTGGATCGTGCTCGATGGTGCGCTCGCCGAGGTGATAGAGAAGCTGGTTGGCGCTGCAGGCGTCACCGCCGGGCACCGCCCAGAGATCCGCCAGGTCTGCGGCATCGAAGTTGCTCACGCCCCAGTGGTGGATCAATCCCTCACGCTGCAGCTCCTCAAAGCCAGCGACGGTCTCGGCCAGGTCGGCGCTACCGCGCCAATGCAGGAGGTAGAGGTCGAGCCGGTCGGTGCCCAGGCGTTCCAGGCTTGCCTCGCAGGCGGCGCGGACGCCGGCGCGAGAGGCGTTGTGGGGGAAGACCTTGCTGACGAGGAAGAGCTCATCCCGCCGATGCCCCATGGCCTCGCCAACGATGCGCTCGGCCCCGCCGTTGCCGTACATCTCCGCCGTGTCGATCAGCGTCAGGCCGGCTTCGATGCCGGCACGTACGGCCGCGACTTCGCGGTTGTGATCACTGGTGCGCTCGCCCATCCGCCAGGTGCCCTGGCCCAGCGCGGGAATGCGTTCGCCGCCGTGCAGCTTAACCTGTTTCATGAGCGCTCCTTATCGCAGATCATGTGGCTTCGGACGTTGCCGGGCGCTTTGTGCGTACCGGCCAGACTTCCAGTACGCCGGCGCTGAGCACCAGCAGGCCGCCGGCAATCTCGATCGGCGCCAGGTGTTCGCCGGCAATTACAGCGGCTGAGACCACACCCACCAGGACCTCCGCCATCAGCAGGATACCGACGCGGGCAGGCTCGAGCCGTGCCGTTGCCCACATCAGGCAGACCATCGAAAGCCCCCACCAGAGACCACCGGTGGCAAGCGCCCAGCCGAACGCGGGAATCGCCGCCTCGATTGCGAGACTCGGCAGGGGCTCAAACACCGGCGCCAGAACAGCCGCCCCCACGCAGGCGCCCAGAGCGAAGACGAAAGCTGCCTCAACGGACCCGGTCTCGGGCTGCGAGCGGATGCCGGTTGTGGCGATTGCCCATAGCAGCCCCGAACTCAGCCCCAGCCAATCCCCAAGGCCGTGCGGCAGCGGCAGCCCCCCATCAGCCCCCAGCACAACGCCCAGACCGATGACGCCCACCACGATGGCAAGCATCCGCAGCCAGGGCGTTGGCCAGCCCATCCCATAACGGGCGATCAGGGTGCTCCAGACCGGCGTGAGAAAGAACAGCAGAACGACTACTGCGACACGCCCGTAAACGAGGCCTATCGAATAGAGTACGAAGGCGACACCGCCCAGTGCAATGGACGCCAGCGCAACCGGGCTGGAGCGCAGGAGACGGTGCCTTGCCCGGATGGCGGCAGGAGTCAGTACCAGTGCGGCCATCGCGACAATGGCCAGGGTCCCCCAGGCACCGGGCAGGCCGTTGGCTGCCAGATGGCGGACCGGCAGCCAGTAGAAGCCCCAGAGACTTCCGGTTCCGATGACCAGCAGTGTCGCGATGATGGTGATGCGGTCGTTATGCATGGTGGGTCGTTACCTGGTGCGTTTCATGGTTCGTTCGATCGATCGCTCGCGAGTGGCAGAGCGCACGATAGCCGCTGTCGCGGGACCGACGCCATGGTTTCGCGGCCGGAAATGCAAAAACGGCATGTCAGTCTGAAACCGGGTGATCGGGACCCATCTCTGGCATACTCGGGTGACGGTTAGAACCAATCAAGCACCGCCGGAATAAACCGGGAAGCAGTGGCTTAGTGGGGATCCTGAATGGCCGAACATGATGATGGACACGTAACAACTTCCCAGCGGCCCCTGGACGAGCGGAATGGGCTCCATCAGGAGCTGCCGATCGACTTTCCCGATCCTTTCTTTCGCGGACTTCACCGGGTCATTCGTTTTGCGATCCGCGTGCTGGCCGTTCTGATGGTTGCCGTCATTCTCTGGGGCGTGGGGGATGTTATCTACATCATTTACGACAGGTTGATCACGCCGCCCTTCCTGCTTCTGGATATCAACGATATTTTCTACACTTTCGGCGCCTTCATGGCGGTGCTGATTGCGGTGGAAATCTTCATCAACATCCGGCTCTACCTGGGGACCAATGTGTTTCCAGTCCAGTTGGTGGTTGCCACGGCGCTTATGGCCATTGCCCGGAAAGTCATTGTGCTGGATTTCGACACTCTGACCCCCATGTATCTGATTGGTATTGCGGCGACGACGCTGGCGCTTGGCATTACCTATTGGCTGTTGAGGCAGGGCAATCAGTACCATGAGTGGGACGACTGATGGCGCGCTGGCCAGGCCCCGTCTGGCCGCTCACTCCGCCGTTACCCCTACCTCCATAGCAATGCGTTCGTTGCCCCCCGGGTCGATCTTGTGTGGGGTGAGAACACGCACCCGGTCGGCATCGATACCGTTTCCGCTGGCATCAACCAGAGCGTCCTGAACGGCTGAAGCGCGGGCTTTGGCCAGTGCTCTGAGATCTGCGTCCGTGACCGGCTGTGCCGCGATAATCCTGTCAGCCAGATGATTGCGATAGGCCAGGGAATCAAAGCCACTGCTGTCCGATGAATCACCCTGCTCTTCCGTGAAGCGCGACTGGATGGCCGCCAGATCTGCCTCCGGGTAATGCGTGGTGAACATTGTCTCCACAACGTCCTGATTGGCCTCGGCCGTCAGGTTCAGCTCTCCAGTCTCTCTGTCCGCCTGGGCCAGGCGTTGGCGAAGGGCGTCGATGGCTTTCCCGCGCTTCAGGATGGGGCCGTCGAACGTGTGGTTGAAGGGGCCCGTGAGCTCCAGCGCCAGCTCTGGGCGCTGGGTGAGGGCTTCACGAAGCTTGGCGACACGCTCGCGCTGGGGTGGGAGCAGGTCGGAGCGGCCCGGCGGGAATTCAACCCGGCCAAGCTCTTCCGAGCCAGCGCCTACCAGGTTGGCGAGGAAGCGGAATGGCGATTGGACAACCGATTTGATGGTTCTGGTCAGTGCCTGGCGGACGACCCCGCCGACGTCGAATTCCGGGCTGCCCACATCGCCGGTCACCGGGAGATCCAGATCGATGACGCCGTTGCTGTCCTTGAGCAGGGCGATAGCCAGATCGAGCGGCAGATCCATGGCATCGCTGACGGCCATTTTCTCGCCGAGCCTGAGGTCACGGAGCACGAGGCTGTTGCGCCCGTCGAGCTGCTGTTCGCTGACGGTATAGTCCAGATCCAGGTCCATGGTGCCCCCCGCTATCCTGCGGCCGGCAAAGCGCACGGTGTAGGGGGAGTATTCCGGTATCTGGAGGTTGCGGAACCTCAGTTTCAGGCTGGTATCGCGCATGGGGTGCCAGGCGTGGATGGTGCCGTCCACGCGCGTCAGTCCGTAGTCCGCGACCTGGCCCTCAAGGGCGACCTGTGCTGGCTGGTCCGAGCTGGAGCTCAGGGTCGATACCTGACCGTTCAATGTGTGGATGCTTGTTGAGAAGGGCAGTGGCAGTGAACGGTCCGCAAACCGGAGGGTGCCGTCGGTCAGCTCAACGCCCTCAATGGTGATGTCGAATGGGGCCGTTTCGTCGTCCGTGTCATCCATGCGCGCGGCCCCGTCATCTTCCGCCTTGGCGGGGGCCGTCGCCATAAGCTGGCTGAAGTTGGTGGTGCGGTCCTCGTTGATGATCAATCGCCCGAACAGGCCGTTGAGGCTGATGGGAGCGGTCTCGAGCCGCCTTTCACCCAGATTCAGGTCGAGTTTTTTGGTGTGGAGGCTCTGCCACCCGATGAGGGCGTCCTGATTGGAGCCATCACGGATGTTCAGGGTTTCAATGCCTGCGGAGCCCTCGAATGCAAAGGGCTGCTCTGCCCCGGTCTGCATCCGCCCGTCCAGGTTGAGTGTGCCGTCACTGAGTTGCACGTTCGCGAACTGGCGCAGGTAGGGTTGGGCCTGGTTGAGTGCCAGTTCATTGATCCGGGCGTTGCCCGCCAGGACGGCTGTCGGCAGGAGTTGAAGTGAGCCGTCGAAGGCCAGCGTGCCGCCGCCCTCGAGCTGTCCGTCCAGAGCGACCGGGAAACGTGCGCCTTCCTGCAGCGAGAGGTCACTGGCGGAAAGCATTAGATCCTCCAGTGCCAGCGATACCCGTTTCGGTTGATCCGTTTCTGTTGTCCCATCCCGCAGGTTATCCGTAAAACGCAGAGCAGCCTCTGTCACGCGCAGCTCATCCACCTGCAATGCGGGCAGTGACGAGGCCTCGTCTTCGGCAGGGGCGTCCTCCGACGGCTCGGGCGCAAGTCGGGAAAGGCGTGTCTTGCCGGAGGCGAAGCGTTCTTCGTGAATCATTGGTCTGTCGAGGCGTATGGTCTGGAACGTCCAGGCTCCGTTGAGCGCGCTGGACCAGGCCAGGTCGACGAAGAGCTGCTGCCAGCCAAGAAGCTGACGGTTGTCGGTGTCGTCCAGGGCGAGCCCGTCGATCCGGAGCGTGAGCGTGTACGGATTGACGTGGACGGCCTCAATGCGGAGTTCGCGCCCGAAGTCTTCCTTGGCGGTGCTCGCGGCCAGGTACTGGATGAGCCAGGGCGCGATGAGAAAGCCCAGCAGGGTATACGCGATGACCAGCGCGAGCAGCCAGAACCGGATCCGGCGCGGGGAGGCCCATCGTGTTCGCAGGTAGCCGCCGAAACGACGGAGTGAGTCACTTGGCATGGGGACCACATCCATGGGCATTGAAATGAACCGTTCTGCATAGACTAAACCTGCCCGAGCCTGGCGTCACTTCCTGCCCATCCCAGGTGCTGATAAGCTGACGCCGACACCCCTTCCCTTGGATACAGACCATTGCTGACCGCTGCGCGTAATCTCTGGCGGAAACACCGGTTTCTCTTTATTGCATTCATCACGGCGCTGGTGGTGACGGCATTCTTTGCCGCACGCCTCGTGCTCTTCAGCCTGTACTGGGCCGAGCCGGCCCATCAGGATCAGCCAGTGGAAGGCTGGATGACCCCGCGCTATGTGGCCCTTTCCTATGACCTGCCGCCCGGGGTGGTGCGTGAAGCGCTGGAGCTGGAGCCCGTTGATGGTGAGCGCCACACGCTCGAGGAGATCGCTGAGGCCTCCAGCCTGACCCTCGAGGAGATACAGCGCCGTATTGACGAAGCCGTACGTGCCCAAAAGGGTGACAGGGAATGACGGACACGGTCTTTCTCCTTGTTGCCACCTACGGCAGCGCCGCCCTGTTTGCCGTAACCTTCCTGAGCTGTCTGGCGGTGCCCGTGCCGGCATCGCTGATGATGCTCACCGGTGGTGCCTTCGCGGCCTCAGGCGACCTGCCTCTCGCTTCGGTGAGCCTGGCGGCCTATGGGGGCGCCCTGAGTGGTGACCAGACCGGCTACCTGCTCGGGCGCTCATGCGCGGGATGGCTTGAGCGCTGGGCGGAGGCCCGCCGGGGCCGGGCCGCACTGCTGGGTCGGGCGCACGCTTCTGTTGAGCGTTGGGGCGGTATGGGCGTTTTTCTGAGCCGATGGTTCGTCAGCCCGCTCGGGCCCTATGTCAACTTCGCGGCGGGCGCTGGGCGCATGCGCTGGGCGCGCTTCAGTGTATGGAGTGTGGCCGGGGAGACGGTATGGGTGGCGCTGTATGTGGGCCTGGGGTATCTGTTCGCGAGCAGTCTGACTGCCGTCGCCGAGTTCGCGGCTGACCTGAGCGGATTGGTCGCCGGTGCTGTAGTCGCCGTAGGGCTCGGGTTCTGGCTGCGCATGATGCAGAAGCGCCATGGCCGCGTGAAGGGGTGATCCTTTTCAGTCCGTTATCCGTTACCTTCAGCGGGCCCCTTCCCCTTCGGCCATGAGTTCCCTGCCTACGTCATGGATCTGCTCCCGTAACCACTGATGCGCCGGATCCTGTCGGTAGCGCACATGCCAGCCCAGGTGCACCGGGAAGGTGCCAAGGTCTGCTGGAGGTGTCACGACCCGCAGGCGCGGGTCTCGCACAAAGCGCCGGCAGATCAGGTTGGGGAGCGTAGTGCAGTAGTCCGTGGTGGCGATCAACTCGGGGATGGAGAGAAAGTGGGTTACGGAGACGGCCACATCCCGTTCCAGACCCTGCCGGCCGAGCGCCTCAAACAGACCCTTCTTCAGGCGGCCGGGAGGTAGCATATTGACGTGCTTCAGGCTCTCGAACGCGTCGCGCGTGAGCTGATCGCCCTGAAAGGGATGGTCCGCCCGCAGGACACAGGCCAGACCGTCCTCCATCAATGGCTGCACCACCAGGTTGTCCGGTGGGTCCACAATCCGCCCCAGTACAAGAGCGGTATCTCCGGCGGCCACGCCGGTCTCCGCCAGGTCCGCGCCGTAGGGAACAATGCGGATCTGAATACCCGGTGCCCGGTACTGCAGGCGTTCGACAAGTCTTGGTACGAACACGTATTCCACGTAGTCATTGGCGGCGATCACAAACCGCTGGGTTGTCGTCGCCGGGTCGAAGGTCTGCTGCTCCAGCACCAGATGGTCGATTTCCCCCAGCGCATCGCGGATGGCAGGGCCAATGGCGAGGGCCTTCTCGGTTGGCCTCATGCCATAACGTTCGCGGATGAAAAGCGGATCCTGGAATAGTTCCCGGCAGCGGGTCAGGGTGTTGCTCAGTGCCGGCTGGGTAATGCCCAGGCGCTTGGCGGCGCGCGTGACGCTGCGCTCTTCCAGGAGTGCGATGAAGGTTCTCAGCAGGTTCAGGTCATAGCGCATGGATATGTCATATTAAAATATCTGGAATAACAGAGATAAATTAGATGAATTTTACCCAATACCCCATGGTGTCCGCCAGATCAAACGGCTCAGGCCGCGGATGATCGGTACTCGCAAACAGGCGACCCGGCAATTCAAATCACGAGGAGTTATGACCATGTCCGACATTATGGGAAAAACCGTCATCATAACCGGTGCCAGCAGTGGCCTGGGTGAGGCCACTGCCCGTATGCTGGCCGATAAAGGCGCCAGGCTGATGCTGGCAGCACGGCGTGAAGACCGACTGAAAACACTGACCGATTCCATCAACGCGGCGGGTGGCGAAGCGAGCTACCAGGTGGCGGATGTGACTGACCGCAACGCCATGCAGGCGCTGGCGGATCAGACCCGGGAAACCTATGGCCGTATTGATGTGCTGATCGCCAATGCCGGGCTGATGCAGCTGGCGCCGCTGGACAAACTCAAGGTTGATGAGTGGGATGCCATGATTGATATTAACATCAAGGGCGTTCTGTATGGCCTGGCGGCGGTGCTGCCGACCATGCGGGAGCAGCAGTCCGGCCATATCATCAATCTTTCCTCGGTTGCGGGCCACACGGTCTTTCCCGGCGCTGCGGTCTATTCCGCCACCAAGTACGCGGTCAAGGCGCTCTCGGAAGGCATCCGGCAGGAGTCGAACGGTGAGATCCGCGCAACCAATATTTCGCCCGGCGCGGTTGAAACCGAGCTCACCGACCATATTACGGACCCGGGCGCACAGGAAGCGGCAAATGAGCTGTATTCCGTTGCCATCGGCTCCGATGCCATCGCCAGGGCCATAACCTATGCCATTGAGCAGCCCGGTGATGTGGATGTGAATGAGCTGATCATCCGGCCCACGCAGCAGCAACTGTAATCCCTGGAAATCGGGTATCCTCTGGGTACCCGAACGTGTTCATCTGCAGTGAGGATTCATGAATTCAGTTATCGAGCTTCTGAAGTCCCATCGCTCCATTCGCAAGTTCACCGAGGAAAAGATTCCCCATGAGCTGTTGCTGGAGCTGGTGCGTGCCGGCCAGAGCGCGGCTACTTCCAGCCACATTCAGGCCTACAGCGTGATCCACGTAACCAGGCCGGAGAACCGTGAGCAGATTGCCGAATTGGCCGGCGGCCAGGGCTATATCGCGAGCTGCTCGGATTTCCTGGTGTTCTGTGCCGACATGAAGCGGCCCACGGATGCAGCGGAGCGTACCGGCGCCAACGTGGTGCGGGGCATGACCGAGCAGCTTCTGGTGGCGAGCGTGGATACCGCGCTGATGGCCCAGAATATGGCGGTGGCGGCCGAATCCGAGGGTCTGGGGATCTGCTACATCGGCGGTATCCGCAATAACCCGCAGGCCGTCAGTGACCTGCTGCAGCTGCCGGAGCATGTCTACCCGGTCTTCGGCATGTGCCTTGGCTATCCGGCCCAGGATCCGGAGGTGAAGCCCCGCCTGCCGGCGGAGGCGATCCTTAAGGAGGATGTCTACAACGAGGACCCGGATGAGGTTGAGGCCTTCGACCAGACCATGCAGCGCTACTACCAGGCCCGTACTGGCGGCAATAAGGACAGCAACTGGTCACAGAATCTGACGCCGCTGTTTGATACCAAACTGCGTCCGCACATGCGGGATTTCCTGGTGAAACGCGGTTTCGAGATGAAGTGACAAGCGTCCAGCGGCTTCCCGGCTCTGGGAACGTCGAACACCGAGGCATCGATATGATTTACAATGTGACCCTTATAAGGGGCAGTGGACCAGCAGGGGGTGGTGTGAAGCGTTCAGTATTGGTGCTTATTGTTGCACTGTTTGCCGTTTCCGGGTGTCAGACGTCCAGCCAGCTTACAGCGGCGGTTTCAGACGAGGAAGGCGTCAGCTGTGGTGAGATCCGGCAGGCGTTCCAGGCGTATGAGCGTGATCGCCAGTCCGCACAGGCGCTGAAGGAGCTGTCTCTTATGCTCAGTCCCTCAGCCGGAGCTTACGCCGCCGAGGGTATTGAATCGGCTGAAGGTTACTACGAGCAGATCCGGATCAGCACCAACCTGGCACTGGCCACAAGAGGGTGTGATCCGGTCCGCTGATCGGGGCTTCAATCCCAGAACTTCCACCAGCCCTGGCTGTTTTCCTGGCGCTTCTGCTGGCCCTTCTCGCTTCCTTTACCGGCCTGAGGGGCGCCATCCTTTTTGGCGAGTCCGGCGGGCATGTCGTCTCCCTGGCGCTTGCTCTGCTTGCCTTTTTTCTCTTTTTGCCGATCATCCCGGTCGCGAGCTTCCCTTTCGCGCTCTTTCGCCTGTGCCCGCTTTTCTTCAGCACGTTCCTGGGCTTCCTCGCGCTTTTCCTCAGCGTCTTCCCTCGCGTCTTCTTCCTGCTCCTGGGCTTGTTCCCGTTTTTCTTCAGCGCGCTCCTGCGCTCCTTCACGCTGCTCTTCTGCCCGCTCGCGAGCCTTTTCCGCGCGTTCCTTACCCTTGCCGGCGGCGTGATCCGGAGGGCCATCCTGCCCCATCGCCCCTGAGCTGAGGGTGAGGGTCAACGCGGTTACGATCATCAAAGCGAGTTGTCTGTACATGTCTGCTTCCTCGGGCATGGAAATGGTTGCGTCTGCAGTTGAACAGACGCTCATGGTCCGCTACCGGTTCCATGTTATGAAACACCGGGCGTTTTGTCAGAGGTTCCGGGGTCGGGCAACCGCGAGACAGGACGCCCGGTCGCCGTGGGTTTCGAGGGTTGTGAAGGTTTCCAGCTCCAGTCCCGCTGCCTCGATCTGCGCCCGGAAGTCGGCCTCGTAGGTGACTCGTCCGAAGTCGATGCTGGTAAGGCGTCGAAGCACGGGCTTGAACGCCTCCATCATTCTGGAGTGGCTGTTCTGGATGGTCTGGGTGAAATGGATCCGGCCGCCGGAATTCAGGAGCGTGCAGCAGTGGCGCAGTGCCTGTTCAGGTTCGGGCAGCAGCATGAAGCTGGCAGAGAAGTAGATGGCATCATAGGGGCCGCCCTGGTGAGCGTAGACGGATTCCTGGTGGACCACGACCCGATCACTCAGGCTGGACTGCGCCAGCCGCTGCTGTGCCCGTTCCACGTAATCCCCGTCGATATCGATACCGGTGATGTGCAGCTGTTTGCGGGTGACATGCTCGGCATTGGCAATAAGGGCGCCGGCGGTTCCGATGCCGACATCCAGTACGGAGGCGCCCGCAGGCAACCGTTCCAGCACTTCAGCGTACCAGCGGCTGGTCAGCCTGAGGATCAGTGTGTCGTAGATAGCGCTTCGGATCATGGTTGCCAAACCTATCACAGCAGCCAGTTGGTAACACGCCTGGTTGTGGGTGAAACCATTCCGGTTCCAGGGTGAGCCGGCTTGGTCTGGGGATAGGGTGGGGGGCTTCTGGGGACGCCACCGCCACCATCATCAATGGCGGTGGCGTGGGGCATGGATCAGAAGTAGTAGTCCATGGTCACGTACATGGCGTCGAAGTCCGACTCGTAGATATCGCCGTTGCCATCGATATCACCATTGGAGTTCAGGTACTCGACGTAAACCCAGCCAGGCCCGTAATCATACCGGACGCCCGGAGAGATGCCGTAAACGGTATCGGCCTTGTTCGTATCCGTATCCGTTGTTGCTGCGGTCGCATCCAGGTAGGCGAACCAGTTACCTGACGTGTAACCGCCCTGAACCGCATAGCGGGTGTTTTCTATATCCGCTTGAACGCCAGCATCGGGGATATCGCGTTTAACGCGGATCACTTCCGCTTTGGTGGTGATGGATCCGTATGATCCTTCAAAGTATGCAGCAAAAGCGCTGTGCGAGCCGTCATCGTTAGTGCTGCAGGTTGTCGTGTCGCATTTGTTTCCGAGGTCTTCAATGTCCTGGAGAATACCCGTCTGTGCCGATAGGCCGAATGTCGAGCTGTTCCCTTCTTGCTCCAAGGTGTAGCTGACGTCGGCGACACCTGTCTTAATCTTACGGTAGGTCGCGGGAATCCCTTTGAAACTGCCCCAGTGCCCGTTGTCGTCGACAGTGTCAGTGCTGGTTTCACCCCAGTCATCCTGATGGAAATAGGCAATCGAGATATCCAGATCGGACATTTGCCCTGTGAATTTGGCGCCAACATCCATCTGGTCACCGTAACCGCCCTGAAGCATGTCACCAGGCCAGAAGTTCACGGTCTTCCAGCCAAACGGCACCTGAGACTTACCGATTTTAACGTCCCAGTTCTCGTTCAGGTCCCGTCCGACCCACAGCTTGTGGATCGCGAATCGGTCACCCGTTGAGTTGTTCACTGGGTCGGTGAAGCTGCCTGGCCCAAAGCGCACCTCAGTCGATAAACGCCATGGCCCGTCATCCTGAGTGTGGTCACCATACAGAATGAAGGTTTCTTCACCGATATCGCCCCCGGTCTCGTTATCCAGGTTCTCATTGAACTTGAGCGAGCTGAAATCGGAATTGGTCACGTGCCGGTAGGTCGCCCAAACCCCCGCTGAAATATTGGTCGTCGCAACGGCCAGTGAGGGGGCGGTGGCTGAAATGGCGGCTGTTACTGCGGCACCGATCAACTTTTTCTTCATTGCATAGACTCCTTTTCTAAGGGATTTCCGAAACTCCGAGTTGCGAGAGGGTAATTTTATTTTGATTGAACGTCCAGTTAAAAAAAGAAACACCGATTCTGTGGGTGATGGATTCCAGCGTTGGGCCTGCCTCCTGGGCGAATTAACCGATCATTGCAATTCGGGCTCGTGATCGGTCACAAATAACATTAACCTGACGCAATCGAACCAGGTTCATGGGTAGGCGATCGATGAGGCGGAATGGATGCTTTCGTGCATGCCTCGTGCTGGCGTTGGTGCTGACATCAGGAGCGGGTGTGCATGCTGGCCAGAGCGTGACCGTGGCAGCGCCCAATCTGGCCAACCTGATTGAGCCGGATGGTTCCGGCATCTATCAGCGGCTGATGGCGCGCGCCCTGGAGCCGCTGGATGTGAAGGTGGAACCGGTTTTCTACCCATACCGGCGTGCCCTTCGGATGTTTGAGGAATCCCGGGTTGATTGCCTGCTCTCACTGACGGATGTGGTGCGTCGGCGCATTGGCAGCGACGCCATCGTCTACAGTTATCCCCTTGGCAGGTTCAGCTTCCATATCTTCACACTTGCTGAAGACCCTCCGATTGAGTCCCTTGAGGCGCTGGAAGGCCGGGTTGTCGGGAGTATCAAGGGGCATGAGCTGTATCTGGGCCCGACCATAAAGGGAGATATGGCGCTGGAGTCGGTACCCTCCGAGGCGCAAGCGGTCCAGATGCTGAAAATGGGCCGTCTGGACGCTCTCATCGCCGCCCTCCCGGACATCCGGCCCCATCTGGATGGGCTGAACTATGACCCGGACCGCCCCCTGCTCGAGAGCTACGACCGCATCAACTGCCATGATACGGCGAAAAACCGGGCCTTCATCCAGGCCCTGTCCCGGGAACTCAGGGGTCTCAAGGAAAAAGGTGTCTACCAGGAGGTTATGGGGTCGTTATATATGCCGTTTAAGGATCCTCACTGAGCCCCTTTAGAAACGGGGGCGGGCTCCTCCTGGATCCAGTCGACGATGTGCTCCTCATAGTCCTCCGGGTCGACGATGGGCTCGGGAAGAACATGACCCTGCACCGAGATTCCCGCTGTATGGACGGTGGCGCGTGAACCGGAAACCAGGGGGTGCCACCAGGCCAGCCCCCGACCCTCGGCGATCCGCCGGTAGGCGCAGCTTTTGGGCAGCCAGTCGCTGTTGCGCGCGATCGAGGGGGTGACCTGGAGGCAGTCCGGCACCTCGCTCAAGCGGTTGGGGTAGTCCGAACACAGGCAGCTCTCGCAGTCGAGCAGCCGACAGGCGATCTGCGTGGCATAGACGTCACCGGTATCCGCGTCTTCAAGCTTATGGGTACAGCAGCGCCCGCAGCCGTCGCAGAGAGATTCCCACTCATCAGCCGTCATTGCTTCCAGCTGCTTGCGCTCCCAGAACGGAACGGTTCCATCAGTATTGGTCATGGCCTACCCCCTGTTATCCGCGAGGGTACGGTGATCGCGCGGTGCCTTCAAATACTTGTTCGCCCGTGGCTGCTCCCCTATGCTCGAAAGCCCCGAAACCGGTGAACAAGGAGCGCCTCATGCTGGAATCCGTCCTGCAACGCATCGATAACGGCCTCGAGGGATCCATCGAGCGCTGGGCCGACCTGTTGCGTATTCCCAGTGTCAGTACGGATCCAGCCTATGAGAGCGCCATGCGCGAGGCAGCGCAGTGGCTTCTGGATGAGCTGGCGCCGCTGGGATTCCGCATTGAGATCCGCGAAACCGAGGGTCACCCGGTGGTGATCGGCCATCATGAAGGCCCCGGGGATGATGCCACCCACGTGCTCTACTACGGCCACTATGACGTGCAGCCGCCTGAGCCGTATGAGGAGTGGCGCAACGAGCCCTTTGAGCCGACGCTCGAGGACAGTCCCCATGGCCGGAAGATGGTTGCCCGGGGCGCGGTCGACGACAAGGGTCAGTTGATGATGTGGGTCGAGGCCCTGAAGGCCTGGCATGCGGAGCACGGCGGTCTGCCGATACAGGTGACGGTGCTGCTTGAAGGGGAAGAGGAAGTTGGCAGTAGGAACCTCCGACCAGTGCTGGAGCGCTACCGGGACGAGCTCAAGGCCGACGTCTGCGTGGTGAGCGATACCGGCATGTGGGACGTGGACACCCCTGCCATCACCTACACCCTCCGTGGCCTGCTCTACACCGAACTGACCTGTCGTGGCCCGGGCCATGACCTGCACTCCGGCTTCTACGGCGGTGCCATCGAAAACCCGATCAATGGTCTCACAAAAGTACTCGGCGCACTCCAGGATGAGAAGGGCCGGGTTCAGATGCCCGGGTTCTACGACGGCGTGGTGGAACCCTCCGACGAGGAGCTGGCCGCCTGGAAAGCCCTCAATATGGACGATACCGGCTTCCTTGCCTCCGCTGGCGTGACCACTGCAGGCGGTGGTGAGTCGGACCGCAGCCTGCTGGAACGGGTCTGGTCGAGGCCCAGCTGCGACATCAACGGCATCATTGGCGGTTTCACCGGCAACGGCGCCAAGACGGTGATCCCCCGGGAGGCCAGCGCCAAGGTGAGCTTCCGGCTGGTGCCGGACCAGGACCCGGACCGCATTATCGAGAGCCTGCGCCGCTTCATTGATGACCACACGCCGGCGGGCTGTTCCATTGAGCTCACCGTGCACTCGGCGGCCCCGGCCATCCGTATTCCCACGGAATCCCGGTACCTCAAGGCCGCCCTGAGCGCATTGGATGCGGTCTATGACCGCGAGCCGGTTCTGCTGGGCAGCGGCGGCTCTATCCCCATTGCGGCCTGGGCGCGGGACATCCTCGGCATCGATACGCTGCTGATGGGCTTCAGCCTGGAGGATGACGGCATGCACAGCCCCAATGAGAAATTCGAGGTGACCTGCTTCCATCGTGGCATGCGGGCCCATGCGGCACTTCTGGAGCAGCTGCGCTGACGGACTGTCCGGAAGTCGCAGGCACAGCCGCAGCTCACTGTCTATACTGCAGCCGGTAAGACACAGGCTCAGGAGTATCCATGGGCAGGGTCGCATTGCACATCTGGACCGCATACCGGGGCGCCGTTGGAGCGATGCTCGCGCTGGCGCTTGTGCTTGCGAGTCTGTCCGCTGCGGGCGCGGTTACGGTACTGCCCGGCACCACCAGCCAGAATCCTACCCACAGCCTCGAGTACTGGTCTGAGCCGGCCGACCGCTCTGTGACCATGCCCGCTATTCTCGCAGGGGAGGTCAGCCCGGACTGGTCGCCGGTGGAGGGGGATGTGGCCAATTTCGGCTATACCGCGGGCACAAACTGGTATCGGATGCGGCTGGAAAACCCGCTTCAACAGCCGGTAGAGCGGCTTCTGGAGATCCGATACCCGCTGCTGGATCATATAGAGTTCTATCGGGTGCGTGGTGGGACCATTGTCGAAAGCCACCTGACCGGGGACCATTACCCTTTCGAGTCCAGACCCATGGGCCACCGGACCTTCATTCTGCCGATGGAGCTCGAGCCGGAGTCAGAGAGCCGGATTTATCTTCGGGTCAGGACGTCCGGTTCCCATCAGGTTCCGATGATGTTGTGGAAGCCAGAGACCTTTTTTGAGGTGAATGAGACGGACATGGTGGGTCGCAGCATGTTCTACGGCATGCTGCTGATCATCATCACCTTCAATGTCTTCCTTTATGGCGCACTGCGTGAACGCAGCTACCTCTACTATGTGCTCACCAATGCCACGCTTCTGGTGCTTATGGCCAGTCTCCACGGCATGGCCTTCCAGTTCCTCTATCCGAGCTATCCGGAGATCAATGAGCGTGTGACCCTGGTGTCCTCCGCCATGATCGCGCTCTTTTTCAGCCTGTTCGCACGGACCTTCCTCAACATCACGCCGGAGATGCGCGTCCGGAGCAATGTTTTCCATGGCCTGACCATTGTCACTGCACTGAATACCGTGGCGGCATTCTTCATCAGCTATGACCTGTCCACCCGGCTGTCCGTGATGCTGGCGGGCATGGTGAGTCTCATCATGTTCCTCATCGGCCTTGCGATGATGGTCCGGGGGCACCGGGCTGCCCGATACTTCATGGGGGCCTGGATCATGCTGCTGGTGGGATCGATGGCCTGGATACTGCTGGTGGCCGGGCTGGTGCCCTCCAACTTCCTGACGCGCTATGGCGTGGAACTGGGGGCGGTCTCCCAGGCGCTGGTGCTGACGTTCGCGATGGGGCAGCGCTTCAGCTATGAACAGCGCGCCCGCCTGAAGGCCATGGAGGAGCGAGAATCCATGGAGCAGAGCCTGCTGGAGCAGGCGCGGCACCATGGCCTGACAGGGCTGCCGGGCCGCAATCTTCTGGAGGTGGTGCTGGGCGGGTGCACTGAGCGTGTGGACCATCGGCGGGACTGCAGTCTGGCGCTGGTGCTGATTCATTTCCGGGGCTTTGACGACATCAACAAGACCCTGGGCCATGAAAACGCGGACCAGCTTCTGTACCAGCTGTCATGGCGGATGAATGAGGTGGTCCTGGGACTCCCGGATTCGGTCATCATCGAGAACATCAGCGGTAGCCCCTGTGCCGTTGCGCATGTGGAGGGCATTACCTTCGCCTGCGCCTTCCATCCGCGGGAGACAGAGGCCATGCATGGCCAGATGGAGGCGCTCGTGGAAGCGCTGCGCCAACCGATGGAGTTCCGCGGGTTGAGCCTGGATATGCGGATGGTCGGTGGCTGTTCCTTTTACCCGGAGGACAGTGCCGACATCACCACCCTGCTCCGCCACGCCTTCATCGCCTTTGATCAGGCCGAGAGCGGCGTCAGCCACGTGGCGACCTATACTGAGTCCATGAATCCCTACAGTGAGCGCCGCCTTACCCTGATGACCGAGCTCCGCCGGGCCATCAGGGAGGACAGTCTGGCGCTGTACTTCCAGCCCCAGGTGCGGCTGAGCTCCGGGGAGGTGTGTGGCTTTGAGGTGCTGCTGCGCTGGAACCATCCGGATCACGGATTCATCCCCCCGGATGAATTCATCCCCATGGCGGAGCAGACCGGCCTTATTCAGCCTCTGACCCAGTGGGTTCTGGATCGCTCCCTGCTCTTTGGCGCTTCCATGGATGCCGCCGGCCATCCCGTGCGCATGGCGGTGAACATCTCCGCACGCAATCTGGAGGAACCGGCGTTCGCGGACATGGTTCTGGGGTTGCTCGAGCGCCATGGACTGCCCACCGGGCGGCTGATTCTGGAAGTGACCGAGACCGCCACCATGGTTAATCCCATCAACGCCCTCCAGGCATTACGCGGTCTCTATGACGCCGGCATCCGCCTTGCCATTGACGATTTCGGCACCGGGTATTCGTCGCTGTCCTACATCCGCAAGCTGCCGGTTCACGAGATCAAGATTGACCGTTCCTTTGTGCGGGAAATGGACGCCAACCGGGAGGACGCCACCATCGTGCGCACCACCATCAACATGTGTCATGATCTTGGTTTCGAAGTGGTCGCCGAAGGCGTGGAAAGCGATGACACCTCGCAGCTGCTGCGGAACATGCAGTGCGACATCATGCAGGGCTATCATCTCAGCAGGCCCATGCCGGAGGAGCATGTCGCCGGCTGGCTGTCGACCTGGTATTACACCAGCGGTTCAGGAGGCTGAGACCCTATGGCGCTGACCGAGACGGTACCCGTGCCCTGTCCCTGCTGCGGGGAGGTGATCGATGTCCTGGTCGACTGCTCCCTGGGTGACCAGACCTATGTGGAGGACTGCTTCGTCTGCTGTCAGCCGCTGGTGCTGACCGTCTCTGTAGACCCCGAGACCGGCCAGCCAGCAGTGGATGCCATGCCCGAAAACGCCTGAACCGAGGAGACTCCATGCTCGCACCCGCGACTGCCTTCTATGCTGTTGTCTTTGTGGTCCTGAAACTGATCCTGGTGTGGCGGGTCGTGGCGTTGCGCCAGCAGTTGGGGGTGGGTGTTGGTGATGGCGGGCATCAGCAGCTGAATGTGGCCTCACGCATCCACGGCAACTACATCGAGTCCATGCCGCTGATGCTGGTGCTGATGTTCATTGCGGAGATGAACGGGGTGGCCTATGCCGCGTTGCACACCGTGGGAGGTCTTTTCCTGGTCAGCCGGATCGGCCACGCGTGGGGTATGCACGAAGCCCAGGGGCGCTGGCATGCGGCCCGCGCAGCGGGCGTTGCGGGCACCTGGCTGGCGCTGCTCGGCGCTTGTGGTCTGCTGGTGTACAACGTGCTGACCATCCGTTACTGATTTGACCCCCCGTAACCGATCTCGGGTTACACCTACAGTTCTCTGTTCATTTCCAGTACAATCCGCCACCGATCCGGGCCGCTTGAATAACCGCTGTCTGGTATAATCGGCCCGTCGAATAACCCTACATAGGGAGGATGCCATGTCGCCTGTCGATAGTTTCAAGACCGCCCAGACCCTCGAGTCTGGCGGCAAACAGTACCGGTACTACAGCCTGCCGGAAGCCGAGAAGCATCTCGGTGACCTGCAGCAGCTGCCGGTTTCACTCAAGGTTCTGCTCGAGAACATGCTGCGTCACGAAGACAATGAGACCGTGACGAAGGATGATGTCGAAGCCATTGCCGGCTGGCTGAAGAACCGCTCTTCCAGCCGTGAGATCCAGTACCGCCCGGCGCGTGTTCTGATGCAGGACTTCACCGGCGTACCCGGTGTCGTGGACCTTGCCGCCATGCGTGATGCGGTCAAGAAGGCCGGTGACGATCCCGAGAAGATCAACCCGCTGTCGCCGGTGGACCTGGTTATCGACCACTCAGTGATGGTCGACCAGTACGCCACCTCCGACGCTTTCCGCGCCAACGTCGACATCGAGATGACGCGGAACCGCGAACGTTACGAATTCCTGCGCTGGGGCCAGGAAGCATTCGATAACTTCCGCGTGGTTCCGCCGGGCACCGGCATCTGCCACCAGGTCAACCTGGAGTACCTGGGCAAGGTTGCCTGGACCAAGGAGCAGGACGGCGAGACCCAGGTCTACCCGGACACCCTGGTCGGCACCGACTCCCACACCACCATGATCAACGCCCTGGGCATCCTGGGCTGGGGTGTTGGCGGCATCGAGGCGGAAGCGGTGATGCTGGGTCAGCCGATCTCCATGCTGATCCCGGAAGTGGTCGGTTTCCGTCTGACCGGTTCCATGAAGGAAGGCGTGACCGCGACTGACCTGGTACTGACTGTGACCCAGATGCTGCGCGAGAAGGGCGTGGTTGGTAAGTTCGTCGAATTCTACGGTCCCGGTCTCGACAACCTGCCGCTGGCCGACCGTGCCACCATTTCCAACATGGCGCCTGAGTACGGTGCGACCTGTGGCTTCTTCCCGGTCGACAACGAGACCCTGAACTACCTCAAGCTCTCCGGCCGCAGCGACGAGCAGATCAAGCTGGTCGAAGACTACAGCAAGGCCCAGGGCATGTGGCGCGATTCCAGCAAGCCCGAGCCCAAGTTCAGCGATTCGCTGGAGCTCGACCTGGGCGATGTGAAGGCCTCCCTGGCCGGCCCGAAGCGGCCCCAGGATCGGGTCGACATGCCGGCCATGAAGAGCACCTTCGAGAAGCTGCTGGATGACGCTGGTGTTCAGGACAAGGACAAGCGTGTACCGGTCAAGGGTCAGGACTACGACCTCGGCCACGGCGACGTGGTGATCGCGGCGATTACCTCCTGCACCAACACCTCCAACCCGAGCGTGCTGATGGCCGCCGGCCTGGTGGCCAAGAAGGCCCGTGAGAAGGGTCTGGACCGCAAGCCCTGGGTCAAGTCCTCTCTGGCACCCGGCTCCAAGGTGGTAACCGACTATCTGGATACCGCCGGTCTGAGCAAGGAGCTGGATGCGCTTGGCTTTAACCTGGTTGGCTACGGTTGCACCACCTGCATCGGTAACTCCGGCCCGCTGATGGACGAAATCGGCGAAGCCATCAACGAAGGCGGCCTGCAGGTCTCCTCCGTGCTCTCCGGTAACCGGAACTTCGAGGGCCGTGTGCATCCGGATGTGAAGGCCAACTGGCTGGCGTCACCGCCCCTGGTTGTGGCCTATGCCCTGGCCGGCACTACCCGTGTCGACCTGGAGAACGAGCCGCTGGGCAACGACCAGAGTGGCAACCCGGTCTACCTGAAGGACATCTGGCCCTCCAATGCGGAGATCGCCCACGAAGTGTCCAAGGTCGACGACGAGATGTTCCGCAAGGAATATGCGGATGTCTTCAAGGGCGACGAAGTCTGGCAGGGCATTCCGTTCAGCAAGGACGAGACGTACCAGTGGGACGACGAGTCCACGTACGTGAAGAACCCGCCGTTCTTCGAGGGCATTGAGAAGCCGCTGCAGCCGCCGAAGGACATCGAGGGTGCGAATATCCTGGCGCTGTTCGGTGACTCCATCACCACGGACCACATCAGCCCGGCCGGCTCGATCAAGCCGGATTCCCCGGCAGGCAAGTACCTGCAGGAGAAGGGCGTGCATCCCAAGAACTTCAACAGCTACGGCTCGCGCCGGGGTAACCATGAAGTGATGATGCGCGGTACCTTCGCCAACGTCCGCATCAAGAACGAGATGCTGGACGGCGTCGAGGGCGGTTTCACCAAGTTCGTGCCCACCGGCGAGCAGATGGCGATGTACGATGCGGCCATGGAGTACCAGAAGCAGGGTACGCCGCTGGTTGTGATTGCCGGCAAGGAGTACGGCACCGGCTCCTCCCGTGACTGGGCCGCCAAGGGTACCCGCCTTCTGGGCGTGGAAGCCGTGGTTGCCGAGAGCTACGAGCGGATCCACCGTTCCAACCTGGTGGGCATGGGCGTTCTGCCGCTGCAGTTCAAGGATGGCGAGAACCGCCAGACTCTGGGCCTGACCGGCGAGGAGAAGATCAGCATCAAGGGTCTGGATGAGAATCTGGAGCCGCGCCAGGTGCTGAAGCTCGTTGCCGAGCGCTCGGACGGCAGCACCACGGAGACCGAGGTGATCTGCCGCGTGGATACCGCCAACGAGATGAACTATTACCTCAGCGGCGGCATCCTGCACTACGTGCTGCGCAACATGATCGCCAAGTGAACTCTGGCGGTTGATGGGTTAGCCTCTTCGGGAGGCTGATCCGAGGAAAACGGGTGGCTTTCGGGCCACCCGTTTTTGTTTCTATTGTCACCAGATTGTTG
Source organism: uncultured Halovibrio sp. (assembly GCF_913056445.1). Taxonomy (NCBI): domain Bacteria; kingdom Pseudomonadati; phylum Pseudomonadota; class Gammaproteobacteria; order Oceanospirillales; family Halomonadaceae; genus Halovibrio; species uncultured Halovibrio sp. The sequence goes on along the minus strand of NZ_CAJXMA010000003.1, from coordinate 43,736 downwards.
ACTGGTAGCAGGCAGGCGATCGGGGAGGGCTTTCAGGGAATCGCCACGAGTACATCCATGTAGGCTGCTCTTCCGCCATCCCTGGCTCCAGAGCTTCCCTGAAAGCCCTCCCCGATCCCCTGCTTTCGAACGTGTTGGAGACGCTGATGTCCCTTGAAACTGACGGAATTCCTGAAAACGACGACGAACTCCGCGCCAAACTCCACCAGGAGACGGCCCAGATCGGCTGGGTGGAGCTGCAGCGGTTCTACGCCCGAGGCAATGTGGTACGCGTTGCCCCGGGGCAGGATCTGATCGAGGTTGGATTGTCACTGGTGCGGGATGACAAGGCCCGTTTCCAGCAGTGGATCCAGGATGGGTCCGTGGGTGAGGTTAAGCCGGATGAGGCCCAGGGGTGGCATGATTCGGATGCGACAGTCTGGGCTCTGGTTGTCGCTCCCTGGGTTCTGGTGCAGCCGAATCACCAATAACGCCTGATCGGTAAGGGGAATGGGAGAGCACTCCCCCATTCCCCTTACCAGGCAACGATTTATCAGTTCTGCTGACTGAAGAACACCGCTTCACTGTTCCGGTAAGCCTGCGCCAGGAACTCTTCGACTTCCAGCCCCTTGTGCTGGGCGATGAACTCCCCCACAAACGGCAGGTAGTAAGGCATGTTCTCCTTGCCCCGGTACGGGACCGGCGCCAGATATGGCGAATCCGTCTCCAGCAGGATCCGGTCCGCCGGCGTCAGGTCGATGATCTCACGCACATTCTCCGCCTTCTTGAACGTGCAGATCCCGTTGAACCCGATGTACCAGCCCTGCTCCAGCGCATAGCGTGCCAGCGTCTCACCCGAGGTGTAGCTGTGCACAACGCCCCGCTGCTTCAGTGACCCTTCGAACTCCTTCAGGATCTCCATGGTGTCCTCATCGGCATCGCGCGTGTGGATCACCACCGGCTTGTCCAGATCCGAGGCCATCTGCAGCTGCTTGCGGAAGACCGACTTCTGGGTCTCCGGGTCGCTGAAATCGTAGTGGTAGTCCAGCCCGATCTCACCGATGGCCAGCAGCCGCTTGGGGCTTGCCGCCATGGCCTCCCGGATGAAGGGGTCGAGCCCGTCGTGCCAGTTGTCCGCCTGGTGCGGGTGAATCCCCTGGGTGCCGTAGACGCGCGGGTGGGCACCCACCAGGTGCTGGACGGTCTCCAGATTGTCCGGCGAGACCGTGATCGTGATCAGTCGCTCGATGTTCACCTGTTCGGCGGCCATGACCACGTCTTCCACCGGCTCTCCCTGGAGGTAGTCCAGGTGGCAGTGGGTCTCGATGATCGGATGTTCGAAGACCGGTACGGGACGGCGTTTGTGTTTGCTCATGGGCGCGGAACTCCACCACGGGTGCCTGCTACAATGGACCCACATGATAGCGGAACCGACGAGGTCCTGACATGGGGCATCTGCTCCTCAACCTGCGCAACGTGCCCGAAGATGAATACTTTGAAGTCAAAACGCTTCTTGAGGAGCACGGCATTGCGTATTACGAGACGGAGCCCAGCCGCTGGATGGTGTCCTTCGGAGCCATCTGGCTCGATGACCCATCACGGCTTGAGGAAGCGGAGCAGCTGTTGGCCGACTATCAGGCCGAGCGCGCCGAGCAGGCCCGGTCCGACCATGAAGAGGCGCTCGCCCGTGGGGAAGCCGAGACACCCGCCCAGCGATACCGGCACAATCCCCTTGCCTTCATTGGTGCCCTGATCGGAATTGGCGTGATCCTCTACCTGGCGTTGATGCCCTTTCTGACCCTCTAGCCCGCAGGGGCAGCTCATCCGAAAGTATAAGGGCATCCGTGCTGGCTATAATCTAACCTCTCCTGAGACCTTGAATAATAAGACAGACAAAGGGTGGCTGGTATGGGGGCGCTTCAGAAACAGGTAGTACTACGGGCCTGTGCCGGTATGGGCGGGAGTCTTCTGGTTGCGGTGGCATGCAGTTGGTTGCCTGTCCCGGAGCTGTACCGTTTTCTTCTGGCGGGGGCTCTGGGGGCAATCGCCGCAATCCTGCCCCTGATGGCACTGCTGCAGCGTGTGCAGGGGGAGGCGCACGCGGACGCCCAGGCGGAACACCCTCTGTTGCAGGCGCTCATGCCCTCCATTTTCCGCAAGGCACGGACCGGTGAAGCACTGGAGCAGACGCTGGTGGAAGGCGCTGACGCCAATGCCGTCTCGGCCGCCCAGGTTTCCTATGCCGCGGACCGACTGCGCAGTCGTCTCGATCGTCAGGTGGAAAACACCAACCACATGACGGACTACGCCGGGCGGATCATGGAAACCATCCGCCAGTCCGCGGAGCAGGCCTCGGAGGCGGCGTCCGCCGCCAGTCAGGCCAGCGAGGTCAGTGATCAGGGGCAGACCGCGTTGAGGGAAGCCATCGAGCAGGTCCGGCGGGTGCACGAGCAGTCCTCGGAGACGGTATCGCTGATCCAGGCGCTGAACGACAAATCCGAAACCATCCAGAATGTGACCTCGGTGATCGAGGGCATCGCCGAGCAGACCAACCTGCTCGCACTCAATGCCGCCATCGAGGCAGCCCGGGCCGGTGAGCAGGGTCGCGGTTTTGCGGTGGTGGCGGATGAGGTGCGCCAGCTTGCCGGCCGTACCTCGGAGGCGACCAAAGAGGCGTCCAGCACACTGGAATCCATACAGCAGGACACCGGCCACATTGTTACCCGGGTCAAGGAGCTGGCCACCAGTGTCGAGAATGGCCTTGATTCGGTCGAGGCCGTTGGCCACCAGCTGGATGAGATCAATACTGGCTCAAGGAAGGTGGAGGAACAGGTGCGGTGGATTGCCGAGGGCGACCAGCACAACGAGGAGAGCCTGGGGCAGATGTTCGGCTCCATCGAGAGCCTGCGTGATGAGATGCGCGACAGCGATGAGGCCGTTGCCGAGCTGGCGCAGCAGGCTTCAAGGCTGATGGAGCTGGCAGAGCAGACCAACGCTGAGTTCGCGCTGTACAGCAGCGAAAGCTACCATCGCCGCTTCTACGAAGCGGCAAGGACCGGGGCGGCGGAGATTGCGCGTTGTTTTGAGCAGGCCCTTGAGCGTGGCGAGCTGACCCGGGAACAGCTGTTCAGCAAAGAGCGCACCCCGATCCCGGGCACCGACCCGCAGAAGTACCACAGCCCCTTCGATGCCTTTACGGATAGGCATCTTCCCGCCATTCAGGAGCCCGTGGTTGAGTCGCTGGAACCCATTGTCTTCGCGATCACCGCCGCGCCGGATGGCTATGTGCCCACCCACAACAATGTCTTTGCCCATGAGCCGACCGGGGATCCCCAGGTGGATCTGGTGAAGAGCCGCAGCAAACGCCTCTTCAATGACCGCACCGGGGCCCGCTGTGGCAGCCATACCCGCGACATGCTGCTGCAGACCTACCGGCGGGATACCGGGGAGATCATGCACGATCTGTCAGTGCCCATCTATGTGAACGGTACCCACTGGGGTGGCTTCCGGCTGGGCTACCGCCCGGCGCAGCACTGAGCGCGGGGCGCTTCAGAACCAGCGCGGGACGCGCTCCCGGTACTGGCGGTAATCCGCACCAAGCAACGTGTTCAGACTCGTCTCCTCGGCCAGGGCCTGACGTCTCAGGACCGCGACGCCAACCACCAGGCACACCAGCGAGAACAGGCTGGGCAGTGCCAGGAAGAAGCCGAGCTGCCCCAGCATGATGATCAGGAACATGGGGTTACGGCTCCGGGACCAGGGCCCGGTGGTGAGCAGTTTCGGCGGGTTTTCAGTATCAATCCCCGAGCGCCAGTCCTCGTGCATGTAGGCCTGCAGGTAGTTGATGCCCGTGAAGGCCGCACACAGAAGAACCACGCCCGACAACAGTACCGGCGCGCTGTAGAGTGGCTCGATGATGCCCAGCCAGGGATCCACCGGCAGTCCGATGCGGAGAACACTGATCAGCAGGATAGCGGCCCTGAAGACATTGAATATGTGGCGGTTCCACCAGGGGCGTGAGCCCACGTGACCGTAATGGATATGGGAGTGGCGGGTACGCGCGCTCAGCCCCAGTGTCCGCCCGGTGAAGAACAGGCCGATCAACAGGAAATAGGTGGCGACAAAACATCGGGTGAACAGTTCTGCGCTCATGGAGCGAGCGTCTCCGGTCCGGTTTATGTCTCATTCTAGCCGGAAAAGACGCTATGGTTCAGCCGGCTCCTATAGGATCTTCCAATTCCATGTATTGCCCGGGGCGGGTAACCGTGGCAGTTTCGGGCACTGCACGTCTTCGGGAGAGGTTCCATCAATGCTCTGTTTTGCCTATGGCTCGAACATGTCCATTCGCCGCCTCCAGGCCCGGGTCCCGGAATCCCGTTTCCTGACGGTTGGCTGGTTGCACCGTCACCGTCTGGTCTTCCACAAGCGCAGCCGCGAAGACCATTCGGCCAAATGCGATGCCTTGCATACTGGCGATCCGGGTGACTGGGTCCTGGGGGTGGTCTATGACATCCCGGATCGCGAGAAACCGATCCTGGACCGGATTGAGGGGCTGGGGAATGGCTATGAGGAGGCGTTGATCCGGCCCCGGACCCCGGAAGGGGACTCCCTGGAGGCGCGGATGTACGCCGCCACGGATGTGGACGCCTCGCTGACACCCTACAGCTGGTACCGGGCGCACGTGCTGATCGGGGCCCGGGAGAATGCATTCCCGGCCGATTATGTTGATCGCATCCTGCGGACACCAGCGCAGCACGATCCGGATTTCGCACGCCACCAGAACGAACTGGCCATCTATCCGGAGGATGTTCTGCCGCATGGGGCCGTGACATGAAACCCGCGATTTCTTCAACCCGTTGGCTGGATCGGATCGAGCGGGCGGGCAATGCCCTGCCGCATCCGGTCACCCTGTTCGCCATGGCCCTGAGTCTGGTCATGGTGCTCTCCCAGGTGGCCGCCTGGGCGGGCTGGTCCGTGCGCAAGCCCGCGGGCGCGGCCGGCGAGGGCGAACTGGTGCAGGCCCGAGGATTGCTTGAGAGTGATGGCCTCTGGTGGCTGCTCTCGCACCTGGTGGACAATTTCATGCAGTTCCCGCCCCTGGGGCTGGTGCTGGTGGCCATGCTGGGGATTGGCGTGGCGGAGCGCTCCGGCCTTCTGCCAGCGCTGCTTGCCCGGCTGCTGAGGCTGACGCCCAGGGCGCTGCTGGCGCCTATGGTCGTCCTGCTGGGGATTCTGTCTTCGGTCACCCTGGATGCGGGCTACGTGGTGCTGCCGCCGCTGGCGGCGATCCTGTTCCACGCGGCGGGACGCTCGCCCCTGGCCGGGCTGGCAGCGGCCTTTGCCGGGGTCTCCGCCGGGTTCAGTGCGAACCTTGTGATCACGGCCCTGGATCCATTGCTGGCGGGGCTGACTGAGGCGGGGGCGCGCATACTGGACCCCGATTACGGGGTTGCGGTCACGGCCAACTGGTGGCTGATGATTGTCTCCACCCTGGTGCTGGCACTGCTCGGGTGGTGGGTCACCGCCCGGGTTGTGGAACCAAGGCAGGCCGGCGTTGAGCTTGCCGGGGCGCATGGGAGCCGGGCGGATGACGATGTGGGTGCAGACCCCGGGCGCGGGCTGCGCCATGCCGGGTTTATATTCGGGGTTACCCTGGCCCTGGTGCTGGCCGCGGTGCTGGTTCCCGGGGCGCCACTCCACGGCGAGGGTGAGAACTTCGCCCGCTGGGTCGAGGCCATGGTCCCCCTGCTGCTGATCCTGTTCCTGCTGCCCGGCCTGGCCTACGGGTTCGCGGCCGGCACCCTGAACAGCAACCACGACGTGGCGCAAATGCTGTCGGCCACCATTGCCGCACTGGCGCCCTATATTGTGCTGGCGTTTGTCGCGGCCCAGTTCATCGAGGCTTTCAACTACAGCCAGCTCGGGCTGCTGTTGGCCATCACCGGTGGCCAGTGGCTGGCCTCTCTGGCTGTACCCGCGCCGGTGCTGGCGGTGGGCTTCATCCTGATCGCCATGCTGGCCAACCTGTTCATCGGTTCCGCTTCCGCCAAGTATGCCTTCCTGGCACCGGTGTTCGTGCCCATGTTGATGCAGGCGGGCCTGAGCCCGGAACTGACCCAGGCGGCCTACCGCATCGGGGATTCGGTGACCAACATCATCACGCCCCTCAATCCCTACTGGGTCATTGTCCTTGCCTTTGTGCAGCGATGGCGGCCCGAGGCAGGCATCGGCACCCTGATGGCGCTGATGCTGCCCTACGCGATCGCCTTTGCCGTGGTATGGCCGTTATTACTGGCGGTCTGGGTCGCTCTGGGCATTCCGCCGGGCCCGGGGGCCCCGGTTATACTCGGCTGACGCTGACACAGGGAGAGAACCATGAAGACGATCTTCATCACCGGGGCAGCCGCTGGCATCGGCCGTGCCACGGCCCAGCTGTTTGCCGGGAAAGGCTGGTTCGTGGGAGCCGCGGATCGGGATGAAGCGGCATTGCGGACCCTTCAGGAGGGACTGGGTGAGGCCAACTGCAGTGTCCACGTCATGGATGTGACGGATGCCGCGTCGGTACGCCAGGCACTCGCGGGGTTCGCCGCGCGCACCGAGGGCCAGCTGGATGTACTGCACAACAACGCCGGCATTCTGCGGGTCGGGCGCTTCGAGGCGATTCCGCTGGAGGACCACAGGGCCCAGGTGGACGTGAATCTGACCGGGCTGCTGAACGTCCTCCATACCGCGTTCCCCTGGCTCCGTGATACGCCCGGCGCCCAGGTGGTGAACATGAGTTCGGCCTCTGCGATCCATGGCACGCCGGACTTCGCGTCCTATTCCGCCACCAAGCATGCGGTGCGCGCCATGACCGAGGCGCTGGACATTGAATGGCAGGAGTACGACATCCGTGTTTGTGACCTGATGCCGCCTTTCGTCGCCACGGGGATGGTGAACGCCAACCGGGCCGGATCCGGTATGTTCGACGGTATAGGGGTGAATCTGGGCGCGGAGGATGTGGCCGCGCAGGTGTGGGCCGTAATCCGGGGCGGGCGCGGTGTGCACCACCCGGTTTCCTTCCCGATGAAAGGGCTCTGGTCCACCTCCGGGGCCATGCCTACCGCAGTCACGCGCCGCATCATGAAACGGCTCTGGGGGCGCTGAGGGGTCAGTGCCTTTCCGGATCGCGCCCCAGCACCACCAGTTGGTCCCCCGCTGACAGGTTCAGGGGCTCTCCGGGATCCGGGTTGAGGGTCAGGTGGCGCCCTTCCGGGGTTGGTTGCGCCCGGTGGATGCCAAGGGCGGTTTCGCCGCTGGTGGCAACCGACTGTGCCGCCGCCCGGAAGTCCGTGTCGGCTGCCAGAAGCTCTGCGGGAAGCGCACGGAAGCCGATCTCGGCACCGCCCTGGGTGAAGAGTTCGTCATACACCAGGCGAAGCTCCCGGCGCAGGGCGACCTGGGCCAGCAGGTGGCTGAGCATAACGGGGCTGAGGAAGATCTCACTGTTCCGCGCCAGAAGCAGGGCCTCATTGTGCGGGTCAGTGAGTTCCAGCAGGATCTGCGGCCACGTCCCCGCCTGCTGAAGGTGATCCTGGAGCTGCAGGTAGCCCACCATGGCCCGGGCGTCCGCTTCTTCGTTGCTGCCCATGCGGTCACTGGTCAGCAGCATGACGGTGTCATAGCGTTCGGGGGCCAGTCGGGCAATCTCACCCTCCATCAGGAAGTCCGTCTTCACGTGCTGGCAGCCGACGCGTCCAGGCTCGGGCACATAGCCGTTGATCATGTTCTGGCGGTCTTCCACGGGCCAGAACGAGGCCACTGTGACGTCCGCCGTTTCGCCCGGGTAACTGTCCAGTTCCTGCAGCAGTGCCGGCACCCTGTGGTTCCAGCCCAGGATCAGGATACGCCGGTGACGGGAGGGTGGCCTCTCCCCCTCATTGCGCGGCCGGCGATGCAGTGGCTCCAGGGTCTGCCCGCGTGCCGGATTGGTATCCTCGAACCGTCGTGCCAGCAGGATGAGCCCGTCACCCTTGCGCAGGCGTTGTTCGGACGGCGCATTCATATGGACCACCCACCCACTTCCCGCTCGCTCAAGCACGCCCAGTACAATCGCGCTGGGCCGCCGGCTGTCGAGGCTGGCCAGGGGCTCGCCAGCCCACTCATCCTGGAACCGGATGTAGAGTTCATTGCCATCGGGCAGGATCATCATCTCCTGGAAGACCTCGGCCAGACCCGGATGACGCAGTGTCTGGACCATGAAACGGCTGAGCGTGGCGTCCCCGGCCACCAGTTCCAGGTCCCCGCCAAAGGCGCTGTGCAGGATGCGTTCGCGGCGCGGGTCCTGCAGTTCCGCCACCACATAGGGTAGGGGCCGGCGCTGGTCCTTGGCCTGGGCTGCGATGGTGAGAAGGATCTTGATGGTCTCGGTATCCGCGTTAAGAAGGCTGTTCGTGGCCTGGGTACTGCCGGGAATGATGACCGCGGCCGCATCCAGGCAGGCCACACGACGCAGGGCCTCGGACTGGAGCGGGTCACCGGAGCGCAGGATGACCTGTCGGGCACGGCGGCCGACGCCGCTCTCGCTGCGCAGCTGGTGCTCCCGGCTGGCGGAGACTTCCTCGGCCAGCGCCACCAGTCGCAGGCGCTTGGTGTCATTGCGGTGCAGGAACAGCCGCATCCGGCCGGTGGTGCTGAGCAGTTTGGTGATCAGGGGCAGGGTGCGGCTGGTCCAGCCCAGCACCGCAATGTGGTGCTTCAGCGAGACCGGCGTGAGCCCGCGTTCCAGATTGGTCATGGCGCTGATCAGCCACCGGGTCATGATGGCCACCAGGGTGCCCATGAACACCACATAGCCGCTGATGGTCAGCAGCGTGGCAACCACCCGCCGCCAGCTGCCCTGGTCATCGCCCAGATACCCCGGGTCCGTCAGCCGCAGGAACGCCCACCAGAGTGCTTCACCCAGGTCCGAGAAGGCTCCCTCCAGTGGCAGCACCAGCAGACCACCGATCAGCGAGATCAGGGCAATGAGCAGCCCGACCACCATCAGCTGGAAAAATGCGCCGCGGATGAGCTGGCGTTCAAGGAAGAACTTGAGCCGGTCTATGAATCGGAGCGGGGTCATGGACCTCCCGGTGGCGTCGCGTGCTGTCGCCAGTGTAGCGGAAATCCGAAAATGCATCCTGTCGGCAGGCTACTGATCTGAAAGGTTTCTGTGGTTGGGTTACCATCAACCTATCACGCGCCTGTTGATCAATGGCGATCAGCAGGCTATCCTTATTTTAATTGAACGGTTAATCAACTTATGCCCAAGGTCGGAGTACAGGAAGAACGCAGGCGCCAGCTCATTGAAGCCACCCTTGAAGTGGTGGGTGAGCTGGGGCTCCAGAGCGCCACCATTGGCGCCATCAGTCGCACCGCCGGGATGTCGTCCGGCCTGATCAGCCATTACTTCGGCGGCAAGCAGGCACTGATCGAGGCCACGCTGCGCCAGCTGCTTGAGGAGCTCAAGCTCGCGCTGCTGGAGCACACCCAGGCCGGAACACTCACGCCGCAGCAGCGGCTGGTGGCGATCGTGGAAGCCAACTTCAGTGACTTCCAGCGGTCCACGGCCACCACCCGCACCTGGCTCAGTTTCTGGGCGCGGGCGATGCACGAACCGGGGCTGGCGCGCCTGCAGCACATCAACAACCGCCGTCTCTACAGCAACCTCTGCTATTCATTCCGGCAGCTGTTGCCGGCAGAGGCGGCCCGGAGCGCCGCGAAGCAGACCGCCGCACTGATCGACGGGTTCTGGCTGCGCAGCGCTCTCTGGCCCGACCAGGAAGAGGGCTTCCGCGAGAGCGAGGCGCTCTGCCGGGCGTTCATCAACGACACACTGACACAGCACGGAGTCGAACCATGCCACTGACCCGCTACCAGAACTTTGTGGCCGGCCAACCCATGGCCAACAGCACGGGCGAAACCTTTGAAGTGGTGAACCCGGGCACTGGCGAGGTGATCTATGAAGTGGAGGTGGCGGACGAAAGCGTGCGCCAGGCCGCACTGGAAAGCGCCCGCGAAGGCTTTGCTACCTGGTCCGCCATGACCGGCATGGAGCGGGCACGCATCCTCAACCGGGCCGTGGCGATGCTTCGCGAACGCAATGACGAACTGGCAAAGGTGGAAGTGCTCGACACCGGCAAGCCCTGGCAGGAAGCCAGTGAGGTGGACGTGAACACCGGCGCGGACTCCCTGGAGTTCTACGCGGGGCTGGCTCCGGCGCTGGAAGGCAATCAGCAGGACCTGGGCGGCGACTTCTACTACACCCGGCGCGAGCCCCTGGGTGTGTGCGCCGGCATCGGGGCCTGGAACTACCCGCTGCAGATCGCCTGCTGGAAGTCCGCACCGGCTCTGGCCTGCGGCAACAGCATGATCTTCAAGCCCTCCGAGGAAACCCCGCTGGGCGCCCTCAAGCTCGCGGAAATCCTCATGGAGGCGGGCATGCCGGCCGGTGTATTCAACGTCGTCCAGGGCGCGGGCGAAGTCGGCAGCTGGCTGAGCCACGAGCCGGGTATCGACAAGGTCTCCATTACCGGCGAGGTGGGCACTGGCAAGAAGGTCATGGCCGGCGCCGCCACCACGCTCAAGGAAGTCACCATGGAGCTGGGCGGCAAGTCGCCGCTGATCATCTTCGATGACGCGGAAATCGACAATGCCGTCTCCGCCGCCATGCTGGCGAACTTCTACACCCAGGGCGAGATCTGCACCAACGGCACCCGGGTGTTCGTGCACGAGGACCTGTACCCGACCTTCATCGAGAAGGTGCTGGAGCGTACCCGCAACAACATCATTGCCGGTGACACGCTGAACCCGGAGACCAACTTTGGCGCTCTGATCTCCGCGAAGCACCGGGACCTGGTCATGGACTATATCCGCAAGGGCGTGGAAGAGGGCGCGACCCTGGCCTGCGGTGGTGAGGAGCTCTCACCCCAGGGTGTTGAAGGCGGCTATTTCGTGGCTCCGACCGTGTTCACGGGCTGCACCGATGACATGACGATCGTGAAGGAAGAGATTTTCGGCCCGGTCATGAGCGTCCTGACGTTCCGCGACGAAGACGACGTCATCCGCCGTGCCAACAATACCCAGTATGGCCTGGCCGCCGGTGTCTTCACCCGCGACATCAAACGCGCGCACCGGGTGATCCACCAGATCCAGGCCGGCATCTGCTGGATCAACGCCTACAACGAATCACCCTCGGAGATGCCGGTGGGCGGCTACAAGCAGTCCGGCATCGGCCGCGAGAACGGCGCGGCGACCATTAACCACTACACCCAGCTCAAATCCGTTTACGTCGGAATGGGTGATATTGAAGCACCGTTCTGAACCGGCGCCTGCTGACTCTGTAGCAGGCGAGGGCGGGGATCCCCGCCCTCGCCCGTTGGCATCTTGGAGTGGATCCTATGAGTAAACACCAATACGACACCATCATCGTCGGTGCCGGCTCAGCCGGCTGTGTGCTGGCGAACCGGCTCACAGAGGACCCGCACCACCGGGTCCTGCTGCTGGAGACCGGCGGCAGCGACCGCAGCATCTTCATCCAGATGCCCACGGCGCTGTCCATTCCCATGAACACAAAGAAGTTCGCCTGGCAGTTCCACACCGAACCTGAGCCCTACCTGGATAATCGCCGCATGCACTGCCCGCGGGGCAAGGTTTTGGGTGGCTCCTCCTCCATCAACGGCATGGTCTACGTGCGTGGTCACGCGAAGGACTTCGACGAGTGGGAGGCGCATGGTGCCGAGGGCTGGAACTACCAGAACTGTCTGCCTTACTTCAAAAAGGCCGAAACCTGGGTTTTTGGCGGGGACATGTACCGTGGTGATGCCGGCCCCGTGGGGACTTCCAACGGCAACAACATGAAGAATCCCCTGTACCAGGCCTTCATTGATGCCGGGGAACAGGCTGGCTACCCCGTAACCCGGGATTACAACGGGCACCAGCAGGAAGGCTTCGGGCCCATGCACATGACCGTGAAGAATGGCGTGCGCTCCTCCACCTCGAACGCTTACCTGCGGCCAGTGATGAAGCGCCCGAATCTCACCGTGCTGACAGGCGCACTGGTGCACAAAGTGCTGCTCAAAGGCAAACAGGCTGTGGGCGTGCGCTACGAGCGTGGCGGTAAGGTGCAGGATGTGAAGGCCAACAGCGAGGTCATCCTGTCTGCGGGCTCCATCGGTTCGCCGCATATTCTGCAGCTTTCCGGCATCGGTAACCCGGACGTGCTCAACAAGGCGGGTATCGAGGTGAATCACGCGTTGCCTGGCGTGGGGTCGAACCTCCAGGACCATCTTGAGTTCTACTTCCAGTTCCGCTGTAAGCAGCCGACCTCCCTCAACAGCAAACTCAACCCGCTGAGTAAGGCGTTGATCGGCGCGCGCTGGATCCTGAACAAGGATGGCCTGGGTGCCACCAACCACTTCGAGTCCTGCGCCTTCATCCGCTCGAAAGCAGGCGTCGAATGGCCGGACCTGCAGTACCACTTCCTGCCGGCGGCCATGCGCTACGACGGCAAGGAGGCGTTCGCCGGCCACGGTTTCCAGGTGCATGTGGGCCACAACAAACCGAAGAGCCGTGGCCACGTGCATGTGCGTTCCGCGGATCCGAAGGCCGCACCGGAGATTCTGTTCAACTACCTCCAGCATGAGGACGACCGGGAGGGCTTCCGGGACTGCGTGCGGCTGACCCGGGAGATCATCAATCAGCCGGCCATGGATGACTATCGCGACGAAGAGATCCAGCCAGGGGCCGATGTCACTTCGGACGAAGCCATCGATGCTTTCGTGCGCCAGGCCGTGGAAAGCGCCTACCACCCATCCTGCACCTGCCCCATGGGCACGGACGCGCAGACGGTGGTCGACCCGGAAACCCGGGTGCACGGCATCAGTGGCCTGCGCGTTGTTGATTCCTCCGTTTTTCCAACCATCCCCAACGGCAACCTCAACGGGCCGACCATCATGGTGGCTGAGCGGGCCGCGGACCTGATCCGTGGGCGTCAGCCCGAGGCGCCGCTGGATGCGCCGGTGGGGATGGACGAGCACTGGCGTGTGCGCCAACGGGCCGGAGAGCCCGAGCGCGTGCTCCGCTAAGCACCTCTCCTCTCCAGTGTTGACAGCGCTGATACGGGTCGCCTGTAAACGGCTCCAGGCGGCCCGGGAGGGGAATTATTGCCATAAGAAAGCAAATTGACGCCGCAACCAGCAAAGGAGTTGGTTTATGTTGACCTGGCTAAGTATCGGACTGGTATTCACTTTCACCATGATTGCAGTGATTCTCCTGCGATGGGGCAACCTGCAGGTGGTGGGCGTGACACCAGTGCGTACCTTCACCTTCATGGCCATTCTGTTCACTTCCGGCCTCGACGTGGGCCTGATCATGTTCCCGCTCACCGAATTCGGTGGCTATGCGGAGGACTACAGCGTCACCAACCCGCTCGCGATCGAGTTCGGGTTCTGGGCCTTCCTGATCTGGGGCTTCTACTTCCTTACCTGTTTCTACTTCTGCGTGATCGAACCACGGATCAAGTTCTTCGAGATTCCGGTGGTGAAGGTCATCAACAACGTAGTGATCATCGGCACCTGTGCCTTTACCGCCTATCTGCTGCTGAAGAACCTGCCCTGGTATCTTCCGGAAATGGGTGATGACGGCACCGCGCAGACGGTTTTCTACGGCATCGTTTTCGTGTCCATTGCCATGGCCGTCTACTCCAGCACCAGCCTCAAGTATGTGCGGGTGCTGAGCGTGAGCACCAGCTGGATGTTCATCGGTCTGATCGCACTGTTCTGGTACTACGCCTTCATGACCGATAACGGCACCTTCGGGGACTTTGCCGGGACGCTGAGCCTGCTGGGTGGCTACTTCGGCAACATCCATGAGTTCATGCTGCCGCTGAGCGACTACCACGCCTTCTACCTGTACTGGTGGTTCGCCTGGTCCATCATGATCGGCCAGTTCACTTCGCGCTTCGTGGGCGGGCTGCGCACCTGGCAGCTGCTGCTGGCGATGCTGTTCCTGCCGTCGATCGCCATCGGTATCTGGTTCACGGTGCTGTACTACTACCATCTGGAGGACATTGGTACCACGGGCGTGTTCAACATCCTCATGGTCACGGTGGGCATCACCATGGTCATCAACTCGCTGGACTCGCTGATCCGCCTTTACACCGACAACCTGAACCTGACGGTGAAGCGCTTCGGTAAGGGCCCCTACTTTGCGGGCAACCTGGTGGCCATGATCGGTCTGACCCTGCTGTTCCAGCTGGAGTTCCTCAGGATCCAGTGGGTCGGTGCCCTGGTGATCGGGATCTACTTCGCGTGCATCCTGTACATCATCGGCCGAAACTGGCGCACCGTGAGCAGCATCAACAGCTCGCCGGAAGAGAACAAGCTGGACTACAGCCTGGTCGATTCCGCGAACTGACCTTCTGATGGGCCGTTGTGGCCGGAATGACTGGATAACGTCTGAATCTTTCTGGTAGAAAAGGACGTTGTCCGGCATTCCAACAACAACACAACGGAGTCCATCATGGATCAAACCCCAAGGGTCGCGGTCATCGGGGCCGGGCCCAGCGGTCTCACGGCAGCCAAGAACTGCCTTGAGGCCGGTCTGGACGTCACTGTGTTCGAGCAGAGTGACCAGGTCGGTGGCAACTGGGTCTTCAACAGTCGCACCGGCCATTCCAGTGTCTACGAGAACACCCACATCATCAGCTCCAGGGCGTGGTCGGAATACGAAGACTTTCCGATGCCCGAGGACTACCCTGAATACCCCAACCATCGCCAGCTGCACGCCTACTTTGAAAGCTATGCGCGTCATTTCGGTGTCATGGACGTCATCCGGTTCGAGCACTGGGTGGATCAGGTTACCCGTAACGAGGACGGCACCTGGCACCTGAAGGTGACAGGGCCCGACGGCATGGCCGTGGAAGAGGATTTTTCCCACCTGATGGTGGCCAACGGGCACCACTGGAATCCCAAGAACCCCGACTATCCGGGCACGTTCAACGGCACCTGGATGCATTCCCACGACTTCAAGGGGGTCAGTGATAAGTGGCGAGGGAAGCGGGTGCTTGTTATCGGCGCCGGTAATTCCGCCTGCGATGTGGCGGTGGAAACGGCCCGGGTGGCGGATCACGTCGCGCTGAGTATGCGCAGTGGTCAGTGGTTCATGCCCAAGTTCATGTTTGGCAAGCCGACGGATGTGCTGGGCTCCAATATGCCCACCTGGGTACCGAACCGCATCCGGCAGCTGCTGTTCACCGGGCTTCTGAAACTCCTCCAGGGGGATTACTACCGCAACTACGGCCTGCCCAGGCCCAGACGGCCGGTGCTGAGCCATCATCCGACCATCAACTCGGATCTGCTGGATTTCATCCGCCACCGGCGCATCCACCCGCGCCCGGCCGTCCGCGAGCTCAATGGAGACAGCGTGATCTTCCAGAACGGGCGCGAGGAAGCGTTTGATCTGGTGGTCGCCTGCACCGGGTTCTGGATCAGCTTCCCTTTCTTCGACCCGTCGTTGATCGACTTCAGCAGTGCCGAGCGGGTACCGCTGTACCGGAAGATGATGCACGCGGACTTCAGCAACCTCTATTTCATCGGTCTGTTCCAGCCTCTGGGCTGCATCTGGCCGCTGGCGGACTACCAGGCGAAGCTGGCCTGTCAGGAAATCCTCGGGCATTACGCCCGTCCGGCCAACATGCGCCTGGCCATCCAGGAGGAGGCCGCCAATCCGCACCTGGATTTTGATGCCGGTGGGCGCCACTCCACCGAGGTGGACTATCACCGGTTCCGGCGGGACCTGAAGAAGGAGCTGCGGAAAGCCGGGGTCGAGATAGGCCGCCCACCCGCCGGCAAGCCCGGGCGCTACAAGGATTTCAGTAGGGCATCATGAAGGGGCAGGCACTGCACTGTTTGTGATCCGCTTCCGCCCATTGATTCAAATTCTGGAGAGAATGTGCCATCGAGGCCAATGCAGTGACAGGGGAAGTTGAATAGTATCCCGACGTTTATACCTTTCCAATAAACCATAACAATCAGGAGCTCTTGGATGATCAAAGTTGATGACAGGCCCACCACGCTGCACAGCCTGTTCTACTGGGCGCAGCGTTCTCCGGACATGGTCTATATGAACCAGCCCTATCCGGACGGTTCGGTGGAGGAGACCACCTGGAAGCAGGCTGCGGACCAGGTGCTGCGCATGGCCGCCCACCTCAGATCCCTGGAACTGCCGGAGAAAAGCTGCATCGCCATTCTGGGCAAGAACAGCGACCACTGGGTGATGGCGGATCTGGCCATCTGGGCTGCCGGTCACGTCTCGGTGCCGCTGTACCCCACACTCAATGGTGACACGGCCGCCTATGTGCTGGAGCACAGTGAGGCGAAGCTGATGATGCTCGGCAAGCTCGATGGCACGGCCGACGGCTGGAACGACATCAAGAACCACATCCCGGCGGATCTTCCGATCATTTCCATGCCCATGTCGCCGCGCAGGGATACCGAGCAGTGGAAGGACATCGTCGCGCGCACCGAGCCGTTGGCTGAGCCGCACCTGCCGTCACCGGATGAGCTGGCCACCCTGGTCTATACCTCCGGCAGCACTGGCAGGCCCAAGGGCGTGATGCACTCGTTCGGAACCATGATCTCGGTGGCCGAGGGGCTCAAGCAGATCTTCCCCGTGGACCAGAACGACCGCATGCTCTCCTACCTGCCACTGGCCCACGTGGCCGAGCGCGCCGCTGTCCAGACGTCCTCGCTGTACTTCGGTTTCCCGCTCTATTTCGCCAACTCCCTGGACACCTTTCAGGAGGACCTGCAGCGGGCGCGCCCGACGCTGTTCTTCTCCGTACCGCGCCTGTGGATGAAGTTCTATCTGGCCATCTGCGACAAACTGCCGCCGAAGAAGCAGAAGGTGCTGTTCCGGATTCCGCTGCTCAACCGGGTTGTGAAGCGCAAGATCCTCAAGCAGCTGGGTCTGGACCACGTGCGTGCGGCCCTGACCGGGGCGGCCCCGCTGGCGCCGGAGATCATCCACTGGTACCGCAACATCGGGCTGGAGCTGCTTGAGGTCTACGGCATGTCCGAGAACTTCGGGTATTCCCATGCCAACCGTCCGGGTGACGCCAAGGTCGGCACGGTGGGTCTTCCGAACCCCGGTGTGGAACACCGCGTGACGGACGAGGGCGAGCTTCAGGTGAAGAGCCCTGGGCAGATGCTCGGGTTCTACAAGAACGATGAGAAGACCAGGGAAGAAATCACCGAGGACGGCTTTCTCAGGACCGGCGACATGGCGGAAGTGGATGCCAATGGCTATACCCGCATCACTGGCCGGGTGAAGGATCTGTTCAAGACCGCCAAGGGCAAGTACGTGGTGCCCGTTCCCATCGAGGGCCGGTTCACCCATCCCAGGGTGGAGGTGGTCTGCGTGGCCGGCGCCAATCAGCCCCAGCCCTGTGCCCTGATCACCCTGTCCGAGGAGGCCCAGGCGGAGCTCCAGAAGGGCGGCGACCGCGCGACCATCGAGAAGGAGCTGGCGGAAGAGCTGGACCGGGTCAACTCGGAGGTCGAGGACCACGAGAAGCTGGCATTCGCGGTGATCGTGAAGGAGCCCTGGACCATGGAGAACGGCATGCTGACGCCGACCATGAAGATCAAGCGCAACGTGATCGAGGATCACTACGCTGAGCGGCTGCCGAAGTGGTATGACCAGAACAAGAAGGTGATCTGGGAGGAATGAGCGCCTGCTGATCAGTCTTAAACCAGAAAACCCCGCCCCGGTGGTTCCGGCGCGGGGTTTTCTGGTTCCGGGCGGTGGCAGGCGGGTCAGTCGCCGTGGATGATCTCCTCCAGACGGCGGATCTCGTCGAGGCTGTCCAGGCGCTCCTCATTACTCATGGCATCCCGGTACAGGCGCTGGTTCTTTCGGCCCTGGGGGCTGCCGTTTTCGGCCGCCAGGGTTGACCAGGCATAGGCCTTTTTCAGGTTCCGTTCGGTGCCCTGACCCTCGCCATAGAGGTAGCCCAGGTTGGCCTGGGCCCCTACATGGCCCTGCATGGCGGCCTTCCGGTACCAGCGGTAGGCGGTTTCCGCGTCTTTCTCCACGCCTTCGCCCTGGAAGTGGACGAACCCAAGCATGGCCTGGGCACCGGCGTGGCCGCGCTCTGCGGCCACCCGGTACCAGTAGGCAGCCAGTTCCCGGTCTTTCGGAGCGTTGTTGCGGCCCTCAAAGAGTTCGTCCCCCAGCTGTTTCTGGCGGTCCGGGGAGCTGCGGGCGACCCGGATTTCGCGGGCGAGCAGGCCATCATCCTTTTCTAGATAATCAGTAGCCGGCTGGTAGCCTGCCTCCGCGGCGGCTTCAAGGTGTTTCTCGGCGGCCTCCAGTTTCCGCTCTTCGCGCAGCATCCGGCCGAGCTGGTACCGGGCTTCCGCGATGCCGTGTTCGTTCGCCAGGGTCTCGAGCGCGGCACGGGCCTTGGCATCCGACTCAAAACCTGTGCCGGTTTCCCGGTAAAGGTTGTACAGCTTCATGCGCGCACCGGGATTGCCCATATCGGCAAGCTCGCGATAGAGCTCCGCGGCGGCCTTGTGGTTGCCATCAGCGCGCATGCGGTCCGCATCTTTCAGGGAAGGGGCCGCGCAGGCGGCAAGCAGCAGGACGGTCAGTAACAGCGTGGTTTTCTGCAAAACGGGGAACCTGTTGGTTGTGTGGGCCTCCCGGCCTGCCCGCCCATCAGACGTGGTTGCGCAGGCCGAGCTCGTCCGGGTAGGGAGTAAGATAGTCCTGGCGCTCCAGATAGGCAACGGGTTCCCGCCTCTGGGCCATGCGCAGCAGGGTCATGGGCACCACCAGCGGCACCTGCCCCTGCTGGTACAGGTCGATCTGTTCGTGCAGCATCTCGCGGTCCGCATCGCTCATGGAACCGCGCAGGTAGCCCATCAGGTGCTGCATGGCATTGGCGTGGTCGCCGCGCGTGATCTGTTTCTGCATGGCCTTCATGAAGGCGTTGATGTAGCGTTCGGCGATATCCGCCAGCGGTTCCGCCTTGAGGTCGGAGAGCATGGGGCCGAGTTCCCGGTAGGTCTTCTGGCAGTGCGCCAGGAGCTGGAACTTGTGTCGTGTGTGGAAATCCAGAAGGGCGCTCCGGGTCAGCCCCGCCTCGATCATGCGACACCAGTCGTCGTATACAAAAACGCGCTCGATGAAATTCTCGCGCAGGTGACTGTCATTCAGGCGGCCCTCCTCCTCCACCGGCAGAACCGGGTAGGCTTCCATCAGCGCCTGCGCGAAAAGCCCCCTGCCATCCCGCCGGATGACCTGCCCTTCCTCGTTGTGGATGCGGATGCGTTCCATGCCACAGCTGGGGGACTTGGCCTTGAGGATGAAGCCACGCAGGTCCGTGAGCGAGGGCAGGGCGTCCCGGATCCAGTGCTCCATGGAGGCGGTATGGTCCGCATTGCCACTGGTGGTGATCAGGCGCAGGCCGTCCTGGTGTTCACGCAGGTGGATCGCTGGCCGGGGCACGCCCAGGCCGGCTTCCAGCTCCGGACACAGGGAGCGGAACTCGAAGAAGTGTGAGAGCACCTGGGAACAGTAGCGGGCATGCTTATGGCCGCCGTCGTAGCGGACTTCCTCGCCAAGGAGGCAGGCGCTGATACCCACCGGGATTTTCCGGCCCTGCTCGTAACTCATGGATGACCTCCGGAGACAGACGTATTTCCTGTTTATACGCTCCAGACTAGCAGTGCGATTGAAAGCTGCCGCCCGGGTTCACTTCGCCGGGCAGTGGATCACCGGGCAGGCCGCCGTGCTGCCTGCTGGTGTGGGGGCTTCCGGAAGAGTCGTGTCGGCGCAGCCCGCCGCGTGCCGGGCTGCCAGAGGGCAGCCCCTGCGTGCCAGGAGCGTGGCGAGGTTGAGCCATCCAGCGGTAAGCTCCGGGGCTTCCCGGGTCAGAGTGATGAACTGGGACAGAGCCTGCTCCGTCTCCTCCTGTGCGTAGAGGCTGTTGGCGAGCCCAAAGCGGGCGGCCGAGGCATCCGGCCAGTGTGCCAGGGCGGTTCGATAGGCCTGCTCCGCCAGGGGCAGTTGCCCCAGCTCTTCCATATCACTGGCCGCGGCCAGCCAGGGCAGTGGCCGTGCTGTGGCCGGAAGTCGATCCGGCGGGGTCATGACCATGGCCCAGTGGTCGGCGCGCGCCCAGCTGGCCAGGAAGGGACGGACCGGTTCCGCATGCCGGGGCCGGGTGTCGGTGTGCAGGATGATCCGGTCACGGCCGCGGTCGTAGCCAATGACCACGGCATAGTGCCACTGGGGCCACCAGTCGAGCCCCAGGTTCTGCATCACCAGCACCGGGTTACCCGCTTCCACCTCCCGGAGGATGGCTCCCAGCTCCGGTTCCAGTGGATAGGCCAGCAGGCCGTGGGCGCGGGCGGTGGCAACCATTTCCACCTGGAGCGAGCCGCCGCGTTCCGGCACATAGACCTGGTCCACGAGACGTTCCGGTGTGGTGGCGACGGAGCGGTGGTTCAGGACCGTGGCCAGGGCTGCGGGGCCGCACTGGTAGGCTTCCTGGGGATGGAACGGGACCCCGTCAATGACGTGGCTGGCCGAGGAGCCGGTGTGTTCCGGCCACTGGGGCTGGCTGGCGCAGCCGCCCAGAAGGAGGACGGCGGCCAGCAGCAGGGCTGTCAGTTGATGCAACGGACGAACGAGAAGATGTTGGTGGCGCAGAGCATGTCGGTAACAATGAACACCAGCACAAAGAGCACAATAATGCCCACGACGCCTTCACCGGCGGGTGCCTGGGAAAGCTGTTCGTTGAAGGAGGCCAGCTCCTGCTGTGTCAGGTTGTTGATGCGTTCCGACACCTGGGCGCGATCCACGCCCATGCGCTCCAGGGTTGCCTTGACCTCGTCCCGGTCAAGCATGGCGCGCAGCTCCTCACGGTCGTGCTGGAGCTGCTGGTCGGCCACAACGCTGCCGGTTTCAATCATATCCGCTGAACCCATGAGCGGCATGCAGGCCAGAAAGAGCATGGCCAGAATCTGGATGAACGCCACACGGCGCATGGGCAGACGCTGGTACAGCATGGTGTGCCTCCTTCTTTACGGATTTCCCCGGAGTCTAAAGTTCTGGCGGGGATTCGTCACTGGCCGGAACGCGACCTATAATGGCTGCTTCAATCAGGAGGGGGTGTTTTGGAGCGAGCCCGAGTCGTTGCCGGCCTGATGGCCGAGGCCTGCCATGAGCTGCATAACGCCTGGGCGCCGGCATGCCGGCTGCGCACGCGGGTGGGCTCGGGGCGTGCTACCTGGCACCGCTATGATCCCCGCCGTGATGACCATTGCATTACGATTGGTACACTCATGGTCGCGGACAAGGCCCAGCCGGCTCTCTGCGGCGGCTGGCTTTCCACACGGGAGATCCAGGGGCGCGGCTACTTCGGCGGTGCCGTTTCGGAGCTCAACCTGCTCGCCCATGGCTGCTGCCACGAGTTCGCCCACCTGCTCCAGACCCGTTCCGGCGGGCGGCGATACGGCCAGGTGCATAACGCCGCTTTCTATCAGTGGCTGGATCAGCTTCACAGCGCCGGCGCCGCCCATGCCCTGCGCGGCCGGCTGGCGGAGGAAGCCCAGACACGGGGAGTCGTGCTGGCCACTGACATCGTCAGTACCGCCGGAGAAACGGCGCTCCGGGACTTCTCCCCCGGTGACCGGGTGCGTTTCGGACCCGGCCTCCAGGGGCGGATCCGGCGGGTGAACCGGCGCACCTGCACCGTGGACGGCACCGGGCCCTGCCGCGGCCGACGCTATCGGGTACCACCACAGATGATGACTGTTACAGGCTGATCACAACCCCATGAACCAGACCCTGATCCTTAATGGCCTTGCCACCGGCGAGCTGGATGCGATTGACCTGACGGTGCCCCCGGGAGGCATCGTCTGTCTCTCCGCCCCTTCGGGCTCCGGAAAATCACGGCTGCTGCGTGCGGTGGCCGACCTGGATCCCCATGAGGGGGAGGTCCGTCTCGATGGGACTCCGGCACACAGCCTGAAAGCCAACGAGTGGCGCCGCCGCGTCATGCTGGTGCCCGCCGAGAGCCGCTGGTGGCATGACACCGTGGGCGAACACTGTGGCATACCCCGTGAGTCCGACCTAACGGCACTGGGGTTTGAGCCTGATGTCCACCAGTGGCCCGTCAGCCGCCTGTCGTCCGGCGAGAAGCAGCGCCTGGCGCTGTATCGCGCCCTGTCACTGGACCCCGAGGCCCTGCTGCTTGATGAGCCCACCGCCAACCTCGACGAAGCCACCCGTGACCGGGTCGAGCAGTGGCTGGTCAAGCGCATCCACGACCAGGGCCTGCCGGCACTCTGGGCCACCCATGACCCCAGCCAGATTGCCCGCGTGAGCGATACCCACTACCGCATCAACGGCCGTCGGCTGGAGGAGGCCTCCCATGGAACTGATTGAGCTCCAATACTGGCAGCTGGCGCTTGCCTCCGTGCTGGTGCTGCTTCTTGCAGGCTGTTCCTGGTGGGTTCGCCTTGGTTTCGGCCGCTCCCTGGTGATTGCCGCAGTGCGGACCACCATCCAGCTCTCGCTCATCGGCCTCGTTCTTGAGGCCCTGTTCAGCGTCGGCGCCCTGGGCTGGGTGGCCCTTATGGGCGTGGCAATGGTGATACTGGCCGGTCGTGAAGTCATGATGCGCCAGCGCCGCCGCCTCAGGGGCGGCTGGGCCTTCGGCATCGGCACCTCCGCCATGTTCGTCTCCGCCTTCACCATTGCCGTGATGACCCTGCTCATCGTCATCCGCCCCGATCCCTGGTACCAGCCCCAGTACGCCATCCCGCTGCTGGGCATGATGCTCGGCAACACCATGAACGGCATCGCCCTCAGCCTCGACCGCCTCACCGACACCGTCTGGCGCCAGCGCGAAGACATCGAAGGCCGCCTCATGCTCGGCCAGCGCTGGCAGGACGCCATCAGCGACATCCGCCGGGAAGCCATGCGCTCCGGCATGATTCCCACCATCAACATGATGGCCGCCGCCGGTCTCGTCAGCCTCCCCGGCATGATGACCGGCCAGATCCTCGCCGGCAGCCCACCCGCCCTGGCGGTGAAGTACCAGATCCTCCTGATGTTCACCATCGCCGCCGGCACCGGCTTCGGCACCATGCTGGCGGTGACGGCGGGGAGTTACCGTTTATTCGATCAGAGACAGCGACTCCGGACTGACCGGATCACGAACCCAACGCATTAGGTCGGACTATTCGAAAACTCAGGGATCGCAGGGTGGGGGAGGTCTTACCGGGAAGCTCTGGAGCCATGGATGGCGGAAGAGCAGCGTACACGGATGTATTTACAGCGATTCCCGGTAAGACCTCCCCCACCCTGGGAGCCCGTCTTTAACAGTCCGGACACAAAAAAGCCGGCCCCGCGAGGCCGGCTTTTCAATCCAGGTTCACCTGTTCAGGTGATTACTGGGTCTTCTTGAAGCGGAAAATCCCCCAGGTCAGGTAACCACTGTTACCGCCGTTGACCCAGTTCTTCAGACCCGTCTTCATGCGGTCAATGTACTCCTGGGACACCAGGTTCTTCTCGACCAGCTCCTTCTCACGACGCTCAGTTTCCTCCAGAACCCGACCGTAATGACGCGGAAGGTGAGGCGTGTTGTCCTCGAAGTCCACTTCTTCCATGCCATTGCGACGGCAGGCATCCCGGTAGAAGCCAGGGGAGCCCAGAGTATCCAGATGCAGGCGGTCCAGAATCGGCTGCAGAACGCCATCCGGGCAATCATCCGCCATCATCGGATCCGTGAAGATGAACAGACCGCCCGGCTTGAGAACGCGGCCAACCTCCTCGATCACCTTCTCACGGTTGCCGCTGTGAAGGAACGAATCCTGGGAAAACACCACATCAAAGGTACCGTGCTCGAAGGGAAGCTCCTCGAAGTTGCCATCCACGACCGTGATCCTGTCCTCAAGGCCCGCGTCCTTGTTGAAGCCGCGGTTGCGATCGTTCTCGACCTCGGACAGGTTCAGGCCCGTTACATCCAGCCCCAGCGCCTGGTGGAGGTAGCGACCGGAACCGCCGAAACCGGAGCCCAGGTCCAGCAGCTTCTGGCCGGGCTGCACGTGGGGCTTCATCAGCTCGCCCATGTGCTCAACGATCCGGCGGCTGGCGTCAAGGATCGGCTCCTGATCATCCTTGTAGAGGCCAACGTGCAGATCCTCACCTCCCCAGACGTGGAAGTAGAAATTATCGGCATCGGTGCTGTTGTAGTAGTCACGTGCTGTGTTGACGGCTTCACTGTCATACTTCTCGGTCATGAGATCAGACCTCCTCAGTCTGTTGCTTTCCTCGGTAAACGGTTTCCCGCAGCAGCGGATGACGCTTCACACCAGACGATCCGGGGACGATAACCATAGCCACCGCCACGTTACGACGCTGTCCGGCTGGCCGCTCGCCTGCGCGCAGCGGCGCTGCCTGTCTATTTCTGAATCAGTTCTTCTGGTCAGGGAAAGTGTCCATCACGTGTCCGACGAACGTCAGACCAGACCATGCGGGCAGCTTTCCTGCTCAACGGCCTCTCGGTGAGGCCAGACCGAATCGCCCCGCCGGGCAGCGCCATGCGGGACGGGGATTCAAGCAGCGGGGTCACAGCCTTCTGGCTGAGCCCGGGTGGTTGCGGGTTTCGTTTACACCCTACCGGCTTGAGAGAAGATTTCAAGTCCCCCTGGTGGATCGCGGGGGCTCTGATGCTTGATTCAGCCTGGCGCTGGAACCATAGTCGGTACGTGGAAAACCCGATTCAGTCCGGAGGAGGTTCCCATGAACCCGTCCTATGAGAGTGATGATGCGCTCATCGTTGTGGATGTCCAGAACGATTTCTGTCCCGGCGGCGCGCTCGGGGTGGCAGAGGGCGATGCTGTGGTGCCGGTGCTGAACCAGGCCATCGAAGCCGCCCGTCAGGCAGGTGTGCCCGTGGCCGCCTCCCGGGACTGGCATCCCCAGAGCCATTGCAGCTTTGAGGCCCGGGGTGGTCCCTGGCCGCCGCACTGCATTCAGGAAACCGAAGGCGCTGCCTTCCATCCGGATCTGGTACTCACGGACAATGCCCACCTGGTCTCCAAGGGCACCTTCGAGGGTGAGGACCAGTACTCAGCACTGGATGGGACGGGCCTGGGTGACTGGCTGAGGCACCAGGGTGTCCGCCGGCTCTGGATCGGAGGCCTGGCGCAGGATGTCTGCGTTCGGGCCACGGTTATGGATGCCCTCAGGGAAGGCTTTGCCGTGAATCTGATGCAGGAGGCCACCCGGCCCGTGGATCCCGATGGCGGTCGCAGGGCACTGGAAGAAATGCGCGAAGCCGGCGCCAACATCGTCTGAAGCTGGGAGCGCGCATGCTGTTCACCGACCTCTACGAACTCAGCATGGCCCGCGTCTACCACGCGGAAGGCCTGAACGGGGATGCTGTTTTTGAGCTCTTTTACCGGCGTCTTCCGCAAGGCCGGAACTATGTGCTCAGCTGTGGGCAGACCCGGGCGTTACAGGCGCTGCTCGATTTCCGCATCACGCCGGAAGAGATTGATTGGCTGGAAGGGCTGGGCCGTTTCCCCGGCGACTTTCTGAAAATGCTGTCCGGACTGCGCTTCACCGGGGACGTGGATGTCATCCCGGAGGGCAGCGTGGTGTTCCCGCTGGAGCCCGTGCTCCGTGTGCGGGCGCCGCTGATCCAGGCCCAGCTGGTGGAAACCCTGCTGCTCAACACACTGCATGCCCAGAGCGTGCTGACCAGCAAGGCAGCGCGTGTGGTGCAGGCCGCGGCGGGACGGCCGGTGATGGACTTTGGCGCCCGCAAGGCCCATGGCCGCGAAGGTGCCATGAATCTGGCCCGTGCGGCCTGGGTCGCTGGGGCTGCTGGAACCTCCAATGTTGAGGCCGGGCGCGCGCTGGACATCCCGGTTCTGGGGACCATGGCGCACAGCTTCGTGCAGGTTTATGGCGATGAGGCGCAGGCTTTCCGCGCCTTCAGCCACTACTGGCCGGAGACCACGCTGCTGGTCGACACCTGGGACACCCTCAACGGTGTGGATCGGGTGATCGAACTGTTGCGCAGTGCCGGGGAAGGGCCGCGGCCTGCTACTGCTGTTCGGCTGGACTCCGGGGATCTGCTCGAACTATCCCGCGCTGCCCGTCAGCGCCTGGATGCGGCTGGCTTCCCGGAGGTGAAAATCATTGCGTCTTCCGGGCTCGATGAGTACGCGATCCGGGATCTGGTTGGATCCGGTGCCCCCATCGACGGCTTCGGCGTTGGCACTGAATGGGCAGCGGTTTCGGACGCGGCAAGCATCGATTTCGCCTACAAGCTGGCCGAATACAAGGGTGAACCGCGGATCAAGGCCTCCAGCAATAAAAGTACCTGGCCTGGTCCTAAGCAGGTGTGGCGCCACAGCGAGCAGGGGCGAATGGTCGGAGACACAGTGGCTGCCGCCGACGAACCGGCGCCGGAAGGTGCCGAGCCTCTGCTGCGGCCGGCTATCCGCGCGGGTGAAGTCTGCACTGGGGCCCTTCCCCCGCTGCAGGCAGTACGTGAACACGCCGCCCGGGAACTGGCTGCCCTGCCGGAGGCACTCCGGTCGCTTACACCAACGGATACCCATTACCCCGTTGCCATCAGTGATAGACTCGAAAGCCGTAAACAGCAACTGATTCAGAGGTATCGGGGCAGAAAGGGCGATGACTGAGGAACTGGATCCGGAAACCTGGCGACAGCGGCTCCTGGATCTCCGCGAGGAGCTGCAGGCGATTGAGCGTGAAGGCGGGAGCTCGACCGGTACAGTGGAGCTGGACCAGCAGCGCATGGGTCGGCTTTCACGCATGGATGCCCTGCAGGGCCAGCAGATGGCGCAGGCCTCGGCGCGGCGCCGTCAGGAGATGCTGACGCGTATCGAGGGCGCTCTGCGGCGCATTGAGGCCGGGGATTTCGGGGACTGCTTTGTCTGCGGCGAGGCCATCGGTGAGAATCGGCTCAGTGTGGACCCTACCGTTACGCGCTGTATTGACTGCGTCAACGCCTGAGAGACCTGATGACGGACCCTGGAACCACCGTTACACACCTGATCGTGATCGGATTGCTGCTGAGTGTCAGCGTTCTGGCTGACGCCATCGCGACCCGTACCCGCCTCCCCCGCATTTCTCTGCTGGTATTGATCGGCGTCCTGGTCGCCGCAGTGCAGCAGGGCATTCTGGGGTACGCTGAGGCGCGCCCGCTGGGCGAGCTCAGCGAGCCACTGATCACCCTGGCACTGGTTATGGTGGCCTTCCTGCTGGGTGGGGAGCTGACCCTGGACCGGTTGCGTGCTACCGGGCCGGCCATCCTTGTGATCTCGCTGAGTGTGATCGGCGTGGGTGCGGTCGCGGTGGCGGCCGGGTTGCTGGGAGTGGGCTATCCCCTGGCGGTGGCCTTCTCTCTCGCTGCCATTTCGGTGGCCACGGATCCGGCGGCCGTGAGTGAAGCCATCCGTGAAACAGGAAAGGATGACACCCAGTCCCGGGTGATACGCGGAATTGTGGCCATTGACGATGCCTGGGGCATCATCGTGTTCGGGCTGGTGATGGCCGGGCTGGGTTTTCTCGTTTCCGGGGATGGCGCAGGCGCGCTTCTTGAGGCTGGCTGGGAACTGGGCGGGGCGGTGCTTGTCGGTGTGGGGCTGGGCCTTCCGGCGGCCTGGCTGACCGGCAGGCTGCGGCCAGGGGAGCCGACCCAGTCTGAAGCACTGGCACTCGTCTTCCTGATTGCAGGCCTGTCCGAATACCTGCATCTCTCCTCCCTTCTGACCGCGATGGTTGCGGGCTTTGTGATCGTCAACGTCACTCACCACCACACCCGTTCCTTCACCGAGATTGAGCACATTGAATGGCCGTTTCTGGTCTTTTTCTTCGTGCTTTCCGGAGCCAGCGTGGATTTTGCGTATCTGGGGTCGGCCGGGGGGCTGATTCTGACCTATATCGGCCTGCGGGTTTTGGGGCGTTATGTGGGCGGACGCCTGGGCGTGACTCTGCTTGGCCACCGGGGGCGGGATTTGAGCCCGGGTATCGGGCTGGCGCTCACACCGCAGGCAGGGGTTGCCATGGGCATGGCACTGCTGGCAGCCGAGCGTCATCCGGAGCACGGCAGTCTGATCGTGGCGACCGTGGTGACATCCACCATTGCGTTTGAGCTTCTCGGCCCCCTGCTGGTGCGGCGGGTGCTGTCACGCGCCGGGTAGGACCATAGGGGCGGCGACCTCGTCGCGCTTCGCCCGGCCGCACAGATGTTCCACCAGGGTCAGGGCGAACGCCAGTGCCGTGCCGGGCCCCTGGCTGGTAATGCAGTGCCCGTCGACCACCACCCGCTCACCAATCCGGCTCTGGTTGGTGAGCTTGCTCTGGAAGCCGGGGTGCGCGGTTGCCGCGTGGCCCTCAAGCAGTCCATTGGGTTCCAGTGCCACAGCCGGGGCCGCACAGATGGCCCCGTAGAGTCGGCCGGCTTCCTTCTGGGCCCGCAGCATCCCCACCAGGGGGGCACTGTCGCCCAGGTTCCGGGCTCCCGGCATGCCGCCGGGAAGCGCTATGAGGTCGAAGGTCCGGTCGCTGCAGTCCGTAATCAGGGTGTCGGCAGTGATCCGCGTCTCCCGGGCCGCGGTGACAGTGGCATCAGCGTGCACACTGGCCACGGTTACCTCGACGCCGGCGCGGCGGAGTACGTCAATGATGGTGACGGACTCTATGTCCTCACTGCCGTTGGCAATGGGGACCAGTGCCGTTGCAGTCATGGATCCTCCTTCTGTGGGGGCTTAAAGGCCTGCCTCAACAAAGGTGGGGCCAAAGCCGAAGTTCCACAACAGGCCGGTGGTCGCCAGGGTACTCACGAGCAGTACCAGTGCGAGCGTCAGGATGCCGCCGCAGTAGACCATCGACTGTTCCTTGCTCATGCCCATCACTACGGGCACCCCTTTCCACATCAGCCAGGCGCCATAACTGGCGGCTGCCAGCAGGATCATGGCATTGCCCCAGGGGTCCGGGTAGAGCAGGGTCAGGCCGGCGATGTACATGGGCGTGAGTGAATAGGCCACCAGGGCCAGGGCGTTGTTGCCGTTCTCTTCCTTCTCCGCGCCAAAGGTGGTGGCCATCCAGTTGATGCCGTAACCCAGGGCGAAACTGCCTGCGAGAATGGCCAGGTAGGTCAGGATGACCAGCTGCATGGCACTGTCCGGTGTCAGCTTGATGAGCCGGTCACCGATGGTCCACCCGGTTTCCACGGTGCCGATATAGGCGGAGATCGGTCCGATCAGGGCCAGGATCACGATGTAGAGGCCGTACACCACCATCGGTGTGGGTTTTTCCTGCTTGATGGCCGCCCATTCGGTTTCAGGGCGGAAGAGCATGCCAAAGGCGTGACTGAGGATCATGGTGCAATTCCCTGTTTTGTTGTTGGAGCGGGACCTTTCAGGCCCGGAACGGTTACCAGTGTAATACACCATGGAGACAGTGCGTTAAGCGCCGCATCACTGCATTGCGTTATATCAAGACGGGCACGCGGATCCGGTTCTGGTAGACTGCGCGCTCCATGCTTGGGAGTGGTGGATCATGGCGGAACTGGCGCTGTATCAGATACTGCTTGCGAATCTCGTGGTTCTGGCCGGAGCCTGCCTGCAGGGGGTTGTGGGCTATGGCATCGGCACCCTGTCCGCGCCATTGCTGTTTCTTATCAGCCCCGTGCTGGTGCCTGGTCCGCTGACCCTGAACGCCACCCTGCTCACCGTCATGATGCTGGTGCGCAACCGGATGGCGGTGCGCGTCCGCGAGGTGCGTCTGGCGATCGGCGGCGGCGTGGTCGGAACCTGCCTGGCCGCTGCTACCCTTATGGCGATTTCACCCCGGGGGTTCGAACTGATATTCGGCGTGCTGATCCTGGTGGCTGTGGGGCTGAGCGTGGCTGGCTGGCGACCGCGCCTGAGCGGGCGCAGCAGTGTTCTGGCCGGCATGGCCTCGACCTTCATGGGGACCATTACCGCCGTGGGTGGCCCGCCCATCGCCATGATCTACCAGAACGAGCGCGGCCCACTGGTACGCGCCAACATGTCCGCCTTCTTTCTGTTCGCCAGTCTCCTGAGTCTGAGCGCGCTGGCATTCTCAGGCTATCTGGGAGCGCGCGAGTGGCTGCTTTTCCTTGTGACCTTCCCCGGCGTGATTGCCGGATTCCTGCTGTCCGCGCATTTTGTGGGGCGGATTGATGGCGAACGGCTGCGTGGCCTGATTCTGGGCATTGCCGGCCTCGCCGGGGCGGCGGCCCTGGTGCGGGGGCTTTTGAGCCTGTAGTCAGCACCGGAACCGTACCATGTGGTGGGCTCAGTGGCAGGGCGTATTCCGCCAGCTGCCCGGCGGCTGGCGGTGCCAGCGCTGGAAGGCACGGGTAAAGGCGCTCTGCTCGGAATACCCCAGCAGCAGGGCGATGTCATTGAGGCTCAATGCCGGGTCGGCGAGGTACTGGTGGGCGAGCCGATTACGGGCGTGGTCCAGCCACTGCTGCCAGCTCAGGTCATGGCGGCCCAGGCGGCGTTGGAGTGTGCGTGGTGCCATGTGAAGGGCCCGGGCCATGCGTTCAAGGCTGGGGTTACCCTCGGCGAGAAGACGCAGCAGATGGTGGTTCAGGCGTTCTTCCAGGCGCTGGTCGTCCGGCAGCAGCCCCAGCTGGGCACTGGCCTGGCGGTCGAGCAGGGCCCGCAGGGTTGGGTCCCGCCGGGGCATGGGCAGCTGCAGGTGCTGCACCGGAAAGCGCATGCGCACGTGGGTATCACCGAAGGTAACGGGGCATCCGAAGAAGGCCTCATAGGCACGGGCACGCTCGCTGTCCGCCCGTTCGTGGAAGCTCACGGATAAAGGTGGAGGCGGGTCTTCCAGCTGTCGGCGCAGGAAAGTGACCAGGGCCGCAATAGCGGCGCCGTCGGCCTGCAGTCCCAGCGGTTCCGGCCCCTGGGGCCACCGGATCTCGGCATCGGAACCGGTTACGTCTATTTCGGCCAGTTGTTCGCCGTAGAACAGGCGCTCGTAGCGCTGGTAGGCGAGCATGGCATCACCCAGGGTGTCGCAGGCCAGTACCAGGTAACCCAGGACCCCCACGTGGTGGGGCTGGACGCAGGCCCCCACCGCCAGTTCCGGGGCCGGCTCGCTTTCGGCAAGTGTCAGCCCTGAGGCCAGCAGGTCCCGCCATACCGGTACGGGCACCGTGTCGTCCGGGGCATAACGGGCGAGGCGGTCCCGGGTGTCAGGGGCGTCCAGCCGCTGCTCGTCGAGCCAGTCCGTCAGCAGGCCGGTCCAGGCACCGTTGATCCGCATGGCCATCTCCCGTCAGGCGTTATGGCGTCAATCATCAAAATGGTGGCGTGAAAAGTCAATATGGGCGCTGGGCGTTGATCAATACTGGTGTCGTACGAACGAACCCGGGAGGGGCAACAGGCATGACACTATTTGAGATGATGCACGCCGTTCTGGCGGACAGCGGCCTGCTGGCGCTGTGGGTGATCGCCAGTGAGTGGCTGGCCCTGGATGCCCGGCAGCTGGTGTTCGTGGTGGCGACGCCCGTCTTCCTGCTGGTGGCGCTTTGGGAATACCAGAAACTCAAGCATGATCCGGACCGGATGGACGGCCGCGAGGGTGTAAAGAACTTCATGCTTGGGGCCGGCTATCAGACCACCGAACTGCTGTTTGCCGGGGTCATCGCGTTTCCCGTCTATTCACTGCTCTATCACTACCGACTGTTCGACATTGAGCTGAACCTGCTCACCGGACTGCTGACCTTCATCGGCGTGGATTTCTGCTTTTACTGGCAGCACTGGGCCGGGCACCGCATCCGTTGGTTCTGGGCGGCGCACGTGGTGCACCATTCCTCGCCACGGCTGAACTTCACCACCGCCATGCGCCAGAACGCCACCAACATTTTCAACGGCACCTGGCTGTTCTACCTGCCGCTGGCGTTTGTCGGCTTCAATCCGGTCTGGATCGGCATCGCCTATGCCCTGTCGCTGGTGTACCAGTTCTTCATCCACACTGAGCTGGTGGGCAAACTCCACCATTGGGCCGAGTTTGTGTTCAACACGCCCAGTCACCACCGGGTTCACCACGGCTGCAACCCCGGCTACATTGACCGCAACTACGGGGGCGTGCTGATCATCTGGGACCGCCTTTTCGGCACCTTCGTGGATGAGAAGGAAAAGGACCCACCCGTCTATGGCATCACCACCCCGGTACCGGGCGATGACCTGATCACGCTCTGGACCCATGAATACGTGGACATGTTCCGTGACATGAGGATCCGGGGGCCGGTGGCGCAGCAACTCAAGCACCTGTGGAAGCCGCCCGAATGGCAGCGGGAAAGCGACTGAGCGGGCCGGGGGTCTGTGCCGTGACACAGTCCCTGGCCGGTGCCGTTGCTACCGCCACTCATGGTACGGGGCGCAACCTGCCGTGCCTTGCCGCCGACATCACCGGGGTGCGACTGCTGACCGCTGCGGGTGAGGATCTGACGATCACACAGGAGGAGGATTCCGACCGGTTGCGGGCGGCCCAGGTGTCATTGGGAGCGCTGGGCGTTATCCACGGGCTGCGCGTGGCGTTGCGACCGTCCTTCCGGTTGCATCGCCGGACCTGGGCGGAACCACTGGGGTCGATTATTGCGGATGCCGCCGCCCGCTGGGAACGTCACCGCAATTTCGAGTTCTTCTATATTCCCTTCTCCGGCTGGGGCATGTGCATTGCTCATGATGAGACCGCCGCGGCCCCCACGGAACGCGCGCCCAGCACGGATGACGAGGACCTTATGAAGGCGAAGCGCCTGCGGGATCTGACCCGCTGGTGCACGCCCCTGCGCCGGGCCATTCTCAGCCGGGTTGTGCGCGGCGTGACTCCCGAGGACGTGGTGGGCGACAGCTGGCGGCTTCTGGCCAGCGAGCGTAATGTGCGCTTCAACGAGATGGAGTACCACCTGCCGCCGGAGAATGCCCTGGATGCGCTGCGCGAGGTGATCGAGGTGGTGGAGCGTGAGCGCCGGGACGTGTTCTTTCCCATCGAGGTGCGCCAGACGGCGGGCGATGATGCCTGGCTGAGCCCGTTCAATGGCGGCCGGCGCATCTCCATTGCCATGCATACCCACGCCCCGGATGAAGACGAATGGCTGTTCCGCCGGGTCGAGCCGATCTTCCGCCGCGCCGGTGGCCGTCCGCACTGGGGCAAGCTGCACTCGCTGGGAGCCCCGGAACTGGCGGAGCTTTATCCGAACTTCGAACGCTTCCTGACACTGCGCCGGGAACTGGACCCGAACAACAAGCTCGTGAACGCGCACACTGCCAGGCTCTGGGGGGAGCCGCACCATGACTGATCCAGGGCGCGATGCCTATTTCCAGGCCCTGCAGTCTGCGCTGATCGACGCGGGGGTAGCCGGCCCGACCCTGGTGGTGGACCGCGCCCGCCTGGACGCCAACATCGACACCCTCATGGGGGACCTGCCGGAGGGCATGGGCTACCGCATCGTGACCAAGTCACTGCCGTCGCCGAAGCTTCTGGCGCATGTGCGCGAACGCACTGGCAGCGATAAGCTGATGACCTTCAACCAGCCCATGCTCAAGGCCCTGGGTGAGCTGATGCCGGACACGGATCAGCTACTCGGGAAGCCGTTGCCGGAGGCGGCGGTGTGGGCTCACCTCTCGCAGCTTCCGGAGCCCCGCCAGCAGGCACTGGATCGGATCCAGTGGCTGGTGGATACGCCCCAGCGCCTGGCCCAGTACGAGCGGCTGGCGGAGGCGTTCGGGGTGAGGCTTCGAATCAGCCTGGAGCTGGACGTGGGGCTCCATCGCGGTGGCTTTGTGACGGGGCGGCGGTTGGGGGAGGCCCTGGAACGGCTGGGCAACAGTGACCGGCTGATGCTGTCCGGCTTTATGGGGTATGAGCCGCATCTGGCCTCCATACCGGAGCTCCTGGGGTGGCGCCGCCATCTGCTGAGGCGTGCTAAGACCGCTTACCGGGCGGTCATCGAACAGACGGAATCCGTCCTCGGTGCCGGTGTGGTGGAATTGCTGACCCGCAACGCGGGCGGCAGCCCGACCTACCGCATGCACCCGGAAACAGACGTTGCCAATGAGGTTTCGGTGGGGTCGGCGCTGGTCAAACCAACCCATTTCGATATCCCGGAACTGGCACCGCACAAGCCGGCCTGCTTCATTGCCACGCCCGTGCTCAAGGGACCGGCGCCCACCCGCATACCGGGCCTGGAGTGGGCGAGCGCCCTGGGGCGGCGGCTGCGGCCGAAGACGGCCAGTGCACTCTTCATCCACGGGGGCAACTGGCAGGCGGATCCGGTGGATCCGCCCGGCCTTCATTACAACCGGATTCTGGGTCGCTCCTCCAACCAGGAGATGCTCAACGGGGACCGCCGGCTGGCCATTCAGCCGGACGAGTTCGTGTTCTTCCGGCCCCACCAGAGTGAGGCCGTGTTCCTGCAGTTCGGCGACATCGCCGTCTACGAGGACGGCGCCATCGTGGACTGGTGGCCGGTGCTGCCGCCCTCCGCCTGAGAATGGCTCAGTGCCGGGTGGCGTGGGCCGCGATGGCTTGCTGGTAGGCCTTTTCCGCTTCCTCGGCCAGCTCATCCAGCCCCTGCAGGTGGTGGCTGTTGTTCTGGTGCCAGGGGTGGAAGCTGTACTTGAAGTATTCCAGCCATGACGGGATCTGGCGGCGCAGCAGGCCGGGGCGGCCGAGCAGGGTGTTGAGCACCGTCAGGTGACCACGCCAGCCTTCCCGTTGGCAGGCCTCGCTGGCGGCCGTCATCTGCAGGTAGAAGCGGGTGACGTTACTCCAGAAAAGCGTGGTGGCCCGCATCATCCCCACGGCCCGGTGTACATAGGCGCGCGGGCCACGGCCCACGCACTTCTCCCAGACGTCGTAGCACACCGACTTGTGCTCGACTTCCTCCATGGCGTGCCACTCCCACATGCGCCGGTAGTCTTCCTGGGAGCCCTCGAAGATCTCGGGGTGGTCCAGCATGAAGCCGCCCATGAGCGCGGTGAAGTGTTCCAGTGCGATAGTCTCGCACAGCAGATCCTGGCGGCTGCCATGTTTCTTGAACCAGTCCAGCATCTGGCGTACCTGCTGGTCGAGACGCCCGGCGGGCAACCCGGCCTCTTCCATGAGCTGGTTGTATTCCGCGTGCTCGCGGCTGTGGTAGGCCTCCTGAGCGATGAAGGCGGACGCCGCCCGGCGCAGGTCCGGATCCGGGATTTCATCGCGGTAGGCGCGCACGGCATGGATGAACAGGTGCTCGCCCGCCGGAAAGAACAGTGACAGGGTGTTCATGAACTGGCTCAGGTGCGGCCCCATGGCGTGCCAGTCGTGGATGCGTTCCTTCGGCGGCAGGAAATGCAGGTCCCGGCGTTCCGGGATGACCATGTCGTCCTGGGTGGCCTCCGTTGTGTGCTGGTCGTTGGCGGCGGTGGATGTGGCCATGACGCGTCCTCCCTGTTCAATGGGTGTCTACCCAATGTAACGCCGGTCTGGATTGGGACAAGGCCGAAGCGACGCAGGTACGCGTCAGGTTGGCGAGCGTGCATAAAAAAGGCCCGGGCGGACCGGGCCAAGGGGTTGGGGAGCTCTTGCAGTCCCGAAGATCAGTGATGGGTATGGTGGTGCTCGCGGCCATGACCGGCCATGGCCTGCTGGTACGCTTCCTCGGCCTCTTCCGCCAGCTCATTGAGATGCGCGATATGGTGGCTGTTGTTCTGCTGCCAGGGATGGAAGCTGTACTTGAAGTATTCCAGCCACTCCGGGACCTGGCGGCGCAGTACACCCGGCTTGCCGAGCAGGGTGTTGAGCACCGTGAGATGGCCGCGCCAGCCTTCCTTGCGGCAGGCCTCGCTGTTGCTCACCATCTGGAAGTAGAAGCCCACGACCAGCGGCCAGAAGATTACCGTTGCGGTCGTCATACCGAAAGCGCGCTTGAGATAGGCGGTTGGGCCGCGGCCGATGCACTTCTCCCAGACGTCGTAGCAGACGGCCTTGTGCTCAACTTCCTCCATGGCGTGCCATTGCCACATCCGCAGGTAATCATCCTGGGAGCCTTCCATCACCTCCGGATGGTCCAGCAGGAATCCGCCCATGAGCGCAGTGAAGTGCTCCAGAGCGATGGTGGCATTGAGCGGCATGCTCTTGGGGGTGCGTTCCTTGAGGAAATCCAGCAGTGACCAGACGAAGGCGTCCAGCTTATCGGCCGGAAGCCCTTCTTCCTGCATCAGCTTGTTGTATTCGATGTGTTCGCGGCTGTGCATCGCCTCCTGGCCGATGAAGGCGGTGGCTGCTTTCTTCAGGTCCGGGTCCGGAATCTGATCGCGGTAGGCGCGCAGGGCGTCGATGAACAGCCGCTCGCCGGCCGGGAAGAACAGGGAAAGGGCGTTCATGAACTGCGTCATGTGCGGCCCCTGGGCATGCCAGTCGTGGATACGCTCCTTCGGCGGCAGGAAGTGCAGATCCCGGCGCTCTGGCATCACCATGCCCTCGTCGCCCGGGCCCTGGATGCTCTCGTCGGATTCGTGTTCTTTGGCTGCGGTTGCGGCTGTCATGGCGGCCCTCCCCTTGATGATTGTCAGCCCTCATCAATCTGACATTGATGAAAGTCACAATGCTCAATGTAACAGTATTCGGGGGAGCGACAAGGCCCGCGTGACGGAGGGTGACGTCATGAGGGCCAATCGTGGCGTCACAGCGGGTGGGTCAGCCGGAGTTGTCCTGGGATTCCGGCAGGTTCAGGTGGTCCAGGATGTAGGCCAGCCGGTCGCCCAGGTGGCGATCCGCGGCCTTCTGCATGGCCCGGGCGACCTCCGGTAGCACGGCCATTTCCACCAGTGGCCGAAGGCGCCATATGAGCTGTGCGAGTTCCTCGGATTCACCGGGCGGCGGCATATGCTGGCCGTAACGGCTGAAGATGTGGCGCTCCACCAGCTTGACCATCTCTTCCGCCGCCTGCTCGACGTTGTGGCGCAGGTAGGCCACGACATCCAGCATGTCCTCCAGCGGGATACCGCTTTTTGCCAGTTCCGAGCCGGCGTGCAGGATACGCGGGCTGGGAATACGGTAGCGCCGCCCCTCGGGGATGATCAGCTCCAGTTCCTCCGCGCGCTTGAGCGCACTCCCCATGAAGATGCTGCCGAAGCGCTGGACCAGTTCACGCTTGGTCACGAACTCGGGCAGTTCATCCGACCAGGGGCTGACCACTGCCTTCTCGAGCCCCAGGATGTGCTCGATACCGTTGCCGCTTTCCCAGCTCTCCACCAGCTCGGCAATGTTGTTGAGCGTGTAGCCGCGCTCCAGCAGCCGACCGATGATGCGCAGCCGCGACAGGTGGGTCTCGCTGTAGATGCCCTTGCGGCCGCGACGTTCGGGCGGCGGGATGAGACCGCGCTCCTGGTATACCCGGATATTGCGCACCGTCATCCCGCTGGCACGCGCCAGCTGGTCGATGGAGAACTCGCCGGATTCCTGGTTGCCGCTCTGCGCCATGGGCGGTCTCTGGCCGTTTCATGAGTGAAAACGGCATTTTAGCGTGGAACTGCGGGGATGAATAGCGCCATCTGACCATTGGGTGATGGCGCTGTGGCCAGCCTCACGCTTTTCGCCGCCGGCGCAGGTGCCGGATCGACAGCCAGGTGCCGGTGAGGCACAGGACGGTGCCGCCGCTCATCAGCGCGAGCACGAGCCCGTACCAGAACAGACTGCCCGGATTGAGGATCGGGAAGTCGAGGCTGTGCAGGCCGTTGTACAGCCAGCGATTGAGTCGGCTCAGCGGCGTTGAGTGCTGGAGCGGGCGGCCTGTGGCCGGGTCGATGTAGAGTCTGGCTCCGCCGTCGTAGTCGGCCCGATAAACCGGCAGGGGCGGGCCGTCGCCGCCGATGCGCTCGGAGCGGCCTGCGTAGTAGTGCGCGTCGTAACGCGACTGGCGGGTGATCCCCGTCAGACTGGCGTCCTCCACTGGCGCCAGGGCGGATCGGATCACGTCCGGTGGCAGCTGCCCCGCCGCAACCGGAACATCGATCCCGGGACGACTGGTATGGAGCTGTTCGTTGCCGTCTTCGTCCATCGCTTTGTAATAGACCCGGCCGTGGAAACGGTGCAGCTGCAACTCATGCGGGCGCCGGTCCGAGAGCGTGGCGATGGCCGACGGCGCGGCAACGTCATCGTGGGCGCCGGGGCTGCTGCGGCCCAGGTGCTGCGTGAGGGCGGGCTCGCGGTCGACCCACGTCCAGTGGAAGGGCGCCATCGACAGCAGCCCGCTGAACACCCAGGTGGTGGCCAGCGCGCCGAAGGTCAGCCCCAGGTAATGATGCCACCGGAACCAGCCACGGAACGGGCTTATCCCGCCCCGACGTTTGTTGCGGCGCATCAGTATGAGCCCCAGAACCACGCCGCTGAGGCAGGCCAGAGTACCGATGCCGGAGAGCCAGAGGACCACCTGGCGCCAGAGCCCGGACAGATCCCGCAGCTGGGTGGGATAGATCCAGTGGATGACCGGCCCGGCATAGCCCCAGACCCGTTCGTGGAAGGTGGTGCTGTGGATCACCTCGCCGGTGGGCCGGGACAGATACAGGTGCGTGCCGGCTTCATCCGACAGGGCCACTCGCCACAACGGCGCCGGTGCCCGGACGTGGCTGTTGACGGTCCACTGGTCCGGGCCGTCCAGTTGCGTGATCGAGGCCACCCCGCTGCCGGAAAGGGAGTCGGCCCGTTCCACCGCCTGCTCCCGGTCCAGCGGG
The DNA here is from genome assembly GCF_913056445.1 of uncultured Halovibrio sp. Classification (NCBI taxonomy): domain Bacteria; kingdom Pseudomonadati; phylum Pseudomonadota; class Gammaproteobacteria; order Oceanospirillales; family Halomonadaceae; genus Halovibrio; species uncultured Halovibrio sp. The sequence continues at coordinate 4,911 of NZ_CAJXMA010000003.1, read as the reverse complement.
GGCGCGGGCTCACCCGTGTCGGCGAAGGCACTGTGCCACTGGCCGTCGTCGTCCATCGCGTGCAGGCGCGGGCGTTCACCCGGCCGGTTGATGCGAAGCCCTTCGGGATCGTCCAGACCCAGCCGGGCAAGCGCCTGTGATGGCGCCACAGTCAGCTCACTCATCGCCAGCGGCTGCAGCCAGGCCATGCGTTCATGGTCCGGGGTCCTCGGGTAACCTTCGAACATCATGACGATCCCCGAGGCGAACCACAGCAGCAGGATCAGGCTCATCCCGAGCCCGAGATAGCGGTGGAGCGGGATGAGCCAGCGCAGGGTGCGTTGCTTTAGCGGCCCTGTCATCAGAAGCTCCGGCTGTATTCAAGCTGGACGTTGCGGGGCGGGCCCAGGGTCTCCAGCCGGTAGGGATCGCCCTTGGAGGGCGTGGCCTGAGCGACCCCGTTGGCATATTGCCTGTCCCTCAGGTTCTCCAGGCGCAGGGTGATCCGGTGGGCGCCATCGGCTCCGAATTGACGCCAGGCGCTGGCGCTCAACAGGGTGTGATCGCCGTAGGATTGCCTGCCGATGTCCGCCGTTGTGGTGGCGACTTCGCCGGTGTGGCGGGCGTTGAGCTGCCAGCCCTGGTCATTGCCCTGCCAGCTGAGTGTGGCGTTGGCATGCCATTCGGGGATGTCGGCGATCTGTTCATCGCTGCCCCCTTCGCGGGCATCAGCCCAGGTGGCGTTTAAGTCCAGCTGCCAGCCGCGGTCGCCGCCCAGATTGAGCATCGCCTCAGCGCCGTGCACCCGGACCGTCCGATTACTGTTGGCGTACTGGCCATCCTGAACCGTGATGAGGTTGTCGATTTCGCGGTAAAAGCCCCCCAGATGCCATTCGACGGGCCTGCCGATGTGTCCGGTCAGTGACACATTGCTGTTGATGCTTTCCTCCGGCTCCAGGTTTTCATTCCCGGCCGGGAAGTCCTCGTCAATCACGAACATCTCAAAAGCCGAAGGCAACCGGAAGTTGGTGCCGACACTGGCTTTCAGGTTGAGGTCCCGGGACAGCGGTTGCTTCAGGCTGATGTTCCAGATGCTGTGATCATCGGCGAAGTTGGAGTGGTTGTAGCGGGCGCCCAGGGCCAGGTGGGTACTGGGTGAAAAACTCAGGTGTGGCCGGTACTGGACAAAGCCTGCGGTGACAGCCTCGGTCTTACCATCAATGCGCAGCGAGTAATCCTCGCCCTGGTAGCGCTGGTAATCCACGCCGCCCAGAAGCTGCGAGCCGCCGTCGGTCGTGTGACGGCCGGTCAGGTTGATGCCGTAGTCATCAAATCCCCACTCCGCGCGGTCGCTGATGAGTGTGATGTTGCGATCCGCGTCCATGTTCAGGCGGGTGTAGTCGGTCCACCAGTCGTGCCAGTAGGCTTTGATGAAGTAACCGTTCTGTTCATTCACCTGGTGATCCCACTTCAGGGAGACAATGTGCTCGTCGCGGTCGTTGACCGCCTTGAAGTTGTTGGAGGCCCGGGAGAAGTCAGCTTCAACATCGTTGCGAAGCACAAGCACATTCAGCGATTGGCCTGTGCCCGCATCCAGCTGGTAGCGACCACCGTAGGAGCTGCGGGTAAAGCCGCGTTTCTGGCGTCGGGCGCTGTCCTGAAGTGCGGTATCGCGGTAGGGCTGATAGCCGTCTGAATGGTCGTGCTCACCGAACACCAGCCAGCGCCCATAGTCATTGCGGTTGCTTACATGGCCGGCGAGGCGGCGGTCACCCAGTGACCCGATGGCACCGGTGAGGGTGCCCCCTGAATCCTTTTCAGGTTTACGCAGCACAATGTTCACAACACCGGCCACCGCCTGGGTGCCGTAGAACAGGCCCTGGCCGCCCTTAAGGATCTCAATGCGCTCCACCATATGAGTGCTGATGGAATCCAGCGGCGAGGTGCTGCCGAACAGCCGGTTATTGATGCGGACACCGTCCACCAGCCAGAGCACATCCTGGCTACGTGAGCCCTGGATGGCGATGTCGGCGTAGTCACCGCGGCCGGTCTTGGGACTCAAGTAGACGCCGGGCACGTTTCCCTGGAGTGCCTGACCGACATCGCTGATGCCGGTCCGTTCGAGCTCCTGAGCGTCGATGACTTCCAGTTCCGCGCCGTAATCGGACAGCTCCGAGGGAAGGGTTTCTTCAAGGGCAGAACCCTGGACTACCAGCTCGTCCAGTGCCATATGGTGATCAGCCCCGAGCGCGGACACTGGGGATACAAGGGCGAGTAGTAGACAGAGTCGTTTCATACAAGGTGCTCCAGCACTGAATCCATTAGTGATGGAGCCCTCACGCGGGCAGGCCGACAGGGGGTCAGCGGTTGTAACACCGGTCCGTTGGCGGCCCGAACACCTCAATCGCGAAGGCTCGGCTTCCGGCCCTTCAGTAATGTGGACCGGGCTTCGGCAGGTCTTCGGACTCAGGGGCGGGCGCCATTGCCTGGCGCTGGCCTTGGATCACGGCTTCCCATCCGGTCAGGACAGTGCCCGGGTTACCCCCTGTGATCCTTGTTCCCCAATACCGCTGCGCGTCAGTCCCGGACTCTCACCGGGTTCCCCAGCGCTCCTCGTGGAGCGCTGACCGAAGCGTCGGGGAGCCTAGGAAAGTCGCTGATGAAAGTCAAAGGCGGTTGGTGTCAGTTTGACCAGGCGGTGGCAATCCTCTAGGATTCGATCCTCTTTCGTCCCTGGGTGGTCAGCATTCGTTCGGATGCCTGGCTGAAACGGGAACCCGGTGAGAGTCCGGGACTGCCCCCGCAACGGTGAATGCTGGGCGCGGATCATACCCCGCCACTGTGATGGTGCCATCATGGGAAGGCGATCCGCCCGAACCGATCAGGTTCCAGCATGAGTCCGGAGACCGGCCCAGTGGGAACAGCATCGAGCGCGCGGCGGGCGCGCTGGTGACGCTGGCTGACCCGTAACCGACCCATGCGTCCTGAAACCCCGGAACACAACGGCCCACTTCGACAGGGGCTATCCACCGGTGCCTGTGCCACGGCCGCCTCGGTAGCTGCCGCGCGTGCGTTGCTGGCGGGTGTTGAGGAGCGATGCGTAAGTATCCGGTTGCCCCGAGGCGAGGAGCCGGCCATGACTATCGAGGACCTGGCGGTGACCGGCGTAGCCGCCACCGCCGGCGTCATCAAGGACGCCGGGGATGATCCCGACGCCACCCATGGTGCGCGGCTCTGGGTACGCCTGGAGCTGGGGAGTGAGCCGGGCGTACGCTTCCATGCCGGGGAAGGGGTGGGTACCGTGACCCGTTCCGGTCTGCCGATAGCCGTGGGCGAAGCCGCCATCAATCCGGTGCCCCGGCGCCTGATCGCCGAACACCTTGACTCCATCGCGGCAGATACCGCCTACGAAGGCGGCTTCGATGTCAGCGTCGGCATCGACGACGGTGAGGCCGACGACGTGATTCACGCGTTCACGCCGGAGGGCGGCCGTCCGGAACCGCTCCGGGTTGCCCGATTGGCAGCGCGGGGACTGGTCGAGATGGAGTGAATCACGTAGCGGGAGCGCCCGCCCGGAGACAGTGTGACACTGGCCGCCGAGACAACGGGCGGATCGGAGTCACTACTTCAGCTACCGCAGCTGGGTTATTATCTATAGCTAAATTGAGGACAGGATTTCGTAACTGTCTGAGTGGTAGCAATGTCCTATTTTGTCCTGTTTTAGCGATAGCTAAAGACAGACTGATCGTCCGAGGCTGTATACGTAGAAACACAATGGCAGAAAGCAGAACGCAGGCGAGGAACACTGTAGAGCCCGCAGAAACGAACGAACAGACGAATATCAACAGTAGTGTGACCCGGTACGAAGGCGATCAGCCGACAGAGCACAGCGTCTACGGCACGCGCCAGCAGGACAGCCAACTCATGTTCTTCGACGGGCAGGTCCCCGACGCGGAAACGGTTCGCAGCGGCGATGTCCGGGAACAGACGCTGGCCGTGCTCGATCAGATTCGTGCCATGGCCGCCGAATCCGGTCTCGAATCGCGTGACCTGATGCGGACGACGGTGTACCTCACGGAGATGGACCAGCTGGAAGGTGTCAAGCAGGCGTACGCGGCGTTCTTCGACGGGCAGCGACCGTCACGGACCGTCGTCGGTGTCGCAAGCCTACCGAACGATGCGGCGGTGCAGATCGAAGCGACGGGCGTAAAGCGGTAATCGGTGGCGAATCTGGGCAGCTATTGTCACTGAACCCAGCGGAACCGGATTCCGGCCGGAAGCCTGGCGACGGACCGCTGCGTTTGAGAGCCCCCGGTGCAAACGACGGGACATGGAGCAGATGGACGGCCTCGACGTCGTCGGCTGTGAGCGCTGTGACGAGCTCTGTCGCTCGCGCTCGCGAATCGTCAACGGCGTCGGCCCCGCGGACGCGGACCTGCTGTTCGTCGGCGAGGCCCCCGGCGCGAACGAGGACGAGGAAGGCGAGCCGTTCGTCGGACGTTCGGGGAGTATCCTCGACGACGCGCTCCGCGATGCGGGGCTGGCTCGCGCCGACGTCCGGATCACGAACTGCGTTCGGTGCCGTCCGCCGGACAACCGCGATCCGACGAGCGACGAGCTCGCGAACTGCCGCGGGTACCTCGAACGGGAGCTCTCCCTTCTGGATCCCGAACTGGTCGTGACGCTCGGGAAAGTACCCTCCGAACACCTGCTGGATCGCTCGGTCGCGGTCACCAAGGAAGCCGGCGACGTCGTCGACGTTCGTCTCGGCGATCGCTCCTACCGCACTATCGTGTCGGTCCACCCCGCGGCGACGCTGTACGACGGCAGCCAGCGGGAGACGTTCTTCGAGACCATCGCGCACGCGGCCGACCTCGCGGGCGTGAGCGAGCGCGACGGCGGCCAGTCGAACCTGGGATCCTTCTGAGATCG